>MOXJ01000010.1 GCA_002507565.1 Candidatus Reconcilbacillus cellulovorans | reverse complement strand
GCCCCACACCCGGTTCGCGTTGCAGTTTTCAAAGAGCCAGTACCCTCCGCCCCGCGCCCCCGCGCGGCGACGGCGTTTTTCAATATAGCACATCCCCGCACGCGAAGTCAAGCGGGAAAACGGGAGAAAAAATCGTCCAAATTTACCCTAAAAAAACGAAACCCCCGGAGATCTCCGGAGATTTCGGCGCGTGCTTGGTTGTCGCCTTTTCGGCAAGCCGGAGCCGGCGGCGGGCGGTCCGGCGAGAGCAGAAGCTTCGTCCGTCTGCCGAACAGAGTTTTCAGTATGGCGTATTGTTGGCAGTATAAATGTTCGACGGCGCAAACCCGATAAACAGCGTCGGGACGTTGTGATAACGCGTGTTCGTCATCCGCACCGTGCTGACGCTGCTGTCCGTGCGGGCGATGCATTCATTCATGTTGGAAATGTCGGATCCGTCGATGATGATGTCGACCTTGAACGTTGTGCCGCCGTTTTGTCGCACGAGTTTGCCGGCCTGGTCGGCGCGGAAGTTCAGAATTTGGATTGTACCCGGCGCGTTGATCTGGAACACTTTGTCGTCCGCCTTGTAAGCCGCGCCGCCGCGGACGACGACCGTACCGGACTGCTTGAGCGTCAGCGCGTCTTCGCCGACGTCTTCCCAGACGACGTTTTCCACGGTGCAATTGCCGTAGCAATGGACGCCGTCGGCGGCGGGAGCGCCGAGCACGACGTTGCGCAGGGTCGCCCCGTTTTCAAGCCGGAACACCGGTTTTTGCGACTCCGACTGGCTGCCGTCGCCGAGCGTGTTCGGATCGGCGACATAGCGACGTCCGCCGCCGTCGAACACTTGACCGGCCGGAATGATGATCGTTTCATGCACGACGATCGTCGACCCAGACGGAGGCGGCGTCGGCGTGGATGTCGGCGTCGGAGTCGGTGTCGGTGTCGGCGTGACCATCGACGTCGAAGTCGGCGAAGCCGACGAACCGGCATCCGAAACGACGACATCGTCGAACATGACCGCTGTTTTATAGCCGACGAGCCCGATCATGCCGGACGAAAGCGAAGAATCGGTCGTGGACAGCTGCAGCGTCCCGTTGACGTACATCCGGATCGTGTTTCCAGAAAATTCAAGCTTGACACGGTACCACGTGTTTGTGGCGATCGGGAAGTTCTTGCTCGTCACCGTCGACGTCGAACCGTTGACCTTACGGCGGATTTCCAATTTCGTGCCGCTCGACGTGTTCGTCAGCGACGCCGCGTAGAAATTGTTGCCGTCCTTCCAGCGGCCGGCGACGTAGGCGCGGTTGGAACCATTCCAGTCGACGATTTTGACGCTGGCCTCAACGCTGTAGTTCGTCCACGACGCATTGCCAGCCCAAGCTCGCCCTTCGTCGGCGCTAGATTGGTAGAAAACGTAATTGCCGCCGTCGGAGACGACCGACCACGACCCGTACTGCGTCGACCATCCCGCCGCGTTGCCGTCGCTGAAATCGTCGCTGAACAGCGTCGCCGCGCTAGCTGAACCCCAGAATCCGGCCAGAGCCGCCACGGCGGCCGCAAGCACCGCGACCGCGAGCGGAAGACGTTGAACCCTCAACGACATGATTCCGAGCCTCCTTTTTGATTCCTTTTTGTTTCGATTCGTCGGACCGTTTCCGACTCAGACCGAAGAAACGGCCGCCGAGGATTCCGGACCGCCGCCGGTCCCTGTGTCTTCCACTCTAGCTTATGAGCACACGTAACGGCAATAATCCGCGGAACGGACGTCGTTTTCGCCTCCGACGCAAGCGGCGGGCAAGCGGATTGCTGTCGCCTCCCCGCCGCGCGGTGATCATTATCTCACGCCATGATCATCCTTTCAGACCGGTCATGCTGATGCCCTCGACGATGTAGCGCTGAAATGCGAAAAACACGACGAGCACGGGAACGAGGCTGACGACCGACATGGCGAACATTGCGCCCCAGTTCGACACCGACTCGGCGTCGAGAAACAGTTTGAGCGCGATCGACACCGTATAGAGCGCCGGCTTATTCAAATAGAGCACCGGTCCGATCAAATCTTCCCACCGCCAGTAGAAGGAGAAAATCGCGGCGCTCGCCATCGCCGGCGCGATCAGCGGCGCGATGACGCGGGCGAACAGCCGGAATTTGCCGCAACCGTCGATCGTCGCCGCTTCGTCCAGCTCCGTCGGGATCGTCCGGATAAATTGCATGATCAGAAAAATGAAAAACGGCACGCCGAAATATTGCGGCACGACGATCGGTTTGAACGAGTTCAGCCAACCGAGTTCGGCGAACAGCACGTACTGCGGCACCATGACGACGTCGTGCGGCAGCATCATCGTCAGCATCATAATCGTAAACCAAAACGATCTGCCGAAAAACGACAGACGGGCGAAACCGAACGCGACGACCGCCGAAGACAGCACGGCCCCGATCGTCGAAAGAACGACGAGCACGGCCGAATTGCGGATAAATTCGTAAAAAGGCCGTCCGCCGATGCCTTTCCATCCTTCCACGTAATTGTCCCAAATCCACGGATTCGGAATCAGCGAATGCGCGGTCACGAAAATCAGCGGGCTCGGCTTAAACGAACTCATGACCAGCCAAAGCACCGGGTAAATCATCAAAAAAGCGAGTCCGGCCACGACCAGATGATAGGCGGCCTTGCGCCAACGCGCGTTCATGCTCTGCCGCCTCCCTTCGCCTCATAATGGACCCAATAGCGCGAAGTGACGAAAAGCAGCGCCGTCAAAGCCCCGACGACGACCAGCATGACCCACGCCATGGCGGACGCGTAGCCCATGTGCGAAAACACGAACGCCTGGCGGAATAGATAAAGCGAATACAGCAGCGTTCCGTCCAGCGGCGAACCTTCTCCTTTCGTGATGATGTACGCCGGCACGAACGTCATGAACGCCGCGATCGTCTGCATGATGAGGTTGAACAGGACGATCGGGCTGAGCAGCGGAAGCGTGATGCGGACGAACCGCTGCACCGGTCCGGCGCCGTCCACCTGGGCGGCTTCATAGTAAATAGAGGGAATATTTTTAAGACCAGCTAAAAAGATAAGCATTGATGAACCGAATTGCCAGACCGACAGCAAAATGAGCATCCAGAGCGCCGCCGTCGGATCGCCGAACCAACGCACCGGCTCGAGCCCGAGCGCCTGCAGCGCCTTGTTGACGACGCCGTCGTCGCCGAACAAGTTCCGCCACATGATCGAGACGGCGACGCTGCCGCCGATGATCGACGGCAAATAGTACACCGTCCGGTAGACGCCGATCGCCCGCGTCGACGTGTTCAGCAACATGGCGACAAACAGGGCGAACGCCAGCCGGAGCGGCACACTGGCCGCGACATAGGAAAACGTGACGTAGACCGATTTCCAGTACTTCGGATCGTCCGTGAACATTTTTTCGTAATTGTCCGCTCCGATCCACCGCGGCGGCGAAAAGACGTCGTATTCCGTCCACGACAGATAAAACGATACCGCGACGGGAATGAGCGTGAACGCGAGAAAGCCGACGATAAACGGGCCGACGAAGGCGTAGCCCACCGCCTGTTCCGCGAAGATGCGCCGCAACCGTCTCCAGCGCATGTTGCCGCTCATGTTGCCACCTCCGCTTCGCAAAAACGAAAGGCGCCGACCGACGAATCCGAACGTGCCGGCCGGCGCCCGGCCGTCCCGCGGCGGCACCGGGCCACCCGGCGGGACTGAATCATCGCATTACTTTTTGTTTTTGGCGAGAACCGCGTTCGCCTGTTCGCGGAACTTGCGCGCCGCCTCTTCCGGCGTGATTTTGTTGAATTTCAGCTGTTCGTCGTACGTCTTGAGCAGGTTGGCGACTTCGGCGGCGCCGATCGGGTCCGGCGGGTCCATCGGCGAGCTGTTTTTCTCCGCCCAGGCGACGAAATCGAACACTTTCGCTTCCGCGGGGGACAGGACCGGTTTGAGCGCCTCTTTGACCTTGGCCGACACCGGTACGCCGCGGTCGCCTTTGATCAGTTTGTTCGCCTCGATGTCGTTGACGAAGAAATTAATGAATCTCGCTGCTTCTTCTTTATGCTTGGAGTTTTTCGAAATCGAGAAAAACATGCTCGGTTTCAGGTACAAGCCTTTTTCTCGGTTCGGACCGGGCAGCGGATGCATCTCGAGCGGGCGGTTGGCGACCTTGCTGATGCCGACGAACTGGTTCGTCCATTGCCAGACGCTGACCGCCTGCTTTTTCACCATCAAGTCGTCCTCGAGACCCTTGATCTGGGCGGTCACGTCGGGCAGCGGAGAAGCGCCCGCCTTGGCCAGCCGCGCGGTGCGACCGAAATACTCGACGAACAAGGCGTCGTCATCGTAGCCGAGCGAGGTGCCGTCCGCGCTGTACAGCGTCTTGCCTTTCGTCCGCAGGAAATAGCCGAAAAATACTTCCGGACGCAGCGACGTGTCGAAATAAAGTCCGGTTTTCTGTTTGACCTCCAGGGCGATGCGTTCGTAGTCGTCCCACGTCCAGTTCTGGTCGAGCGTAACGCCGGCCTGTTTCAGCAGTTCGGGATCATAGTGCACCTGCAAGGTGTTGACGCCGAGATTGAAGCCGTAGAGTTTGTCGCCGACCTTTCCTCCGTTGATGACGTTTTCGCTGATGTCGTCGGTTTTGATGATGCTGCCGAGATATGGGGTCAAATCTTCCAGTTGCCCTTTCTCCCCGTATTGGACGATATACATGAGGTCCATCTGCAGTACGTCGGGAAGTTCGTTGGCCGCCGCTTGCGGGGCGAGCCGCTTCCAGTAGTCGTCGAAGCTGGCGTATTCCGGCTCGATTTTCACATGGGGATTTTGTTGCTGGTACATCTCGATGACTTTCAGCGTATAATCGTGCCGCGGTTGGCCCCCCCACCAGGCGACGCGCAGCGTAATGTTCTGCGGCGGCTGGGACGGCTGTGCCGACGGGGAGGGGCTGGCGTTACCGGATGAACTGCTCGAGTCCGACTTGCCGCCTCCACCGCAGCCGGCCGCGCCGATCGCCAGCGCAGCGACAGCCAGAAACACCGTCCACTTTTTCGGACGCATCGCGCCTCGTAACCTCCTTCGGTCGAATCATTGTCGACACTTCCACCATACCGCATCCCCCGGCATACGGAAATGCAAAAATCCGTCCGGTTGTTTCAAAAATCCGACTGCGAAGGGACACGAAAGCGCGCGCGGTATTCCGACGGCGAAAAGCCGGTCAGCTTTTTGAAGACATGGCTGAAATAATGCGGCTGGTGTCCGAAGCCGACCGCTTCGGCGACTTCGAACATTTTCGGCTCTTCGGGTGCGAGGATCAGTTCTTTGGCCCGCTCGACGCGCAGTCTCGTCACGTATTTGGTGAAATTTTCGCCGGTCTCTCGCTTGAACAGTTTGCCGAGATAGTCGGCGTTCAGGTAGACGATCTCGCGGGCGACCCAGCCGAGAGACAGGTCGGGGTTGCCGAGCTGTTCGCGGACGACGTCGAGCACGCGGGCAACGATCGAAGAGTGTCGGCATCTCGTTTTTTCGTAATGGCCGCGGACGATTTCGCGCGCCGCCCCCTCGACGAACGCGCGAAGTTGGGCGACTGTGTCGAGCCGCTCCAATTCGGCCAGGCGGCGCAGGTGACCGGCGAGTTTCGACTCATCGTCCAGCCGGGCCAGGGCGACGTACAGCTCAACGCAATGCGCCTTGACGACAGCTCGGTCGCGTTTCAAAGCGGCCGCCTGGTCGAAAAATCGGTCGAGGATCGCTTTCGTCGCGTCCCAGTCGCCGCTTTGGACCGCCAGCGACAGCGCCTGGCCGTCGACGGCGAGCTCTTCGGCGGACGGACCGCCGGCGTCGGAACCGACGCCGAGCGCCTGCACGTCCGCGGCGGTGATGACGCTGCCTTCGCCCAGATGGAACCGTAAGCGCAGCGACTCGAGCGCCTCACGGTACAGACGGCGCGCCTCGGTCACTTCGCCGGGTCGGCTAATCGCCGCGGTCGCATCCAGCCGGTAATAACGCGAAAACGTCGATTTGATGTCAATGACTCTGGCGAAAAGCTCATGGTCTTCGGCGTCTTCCGTCAGCAGAACGACCTGATGCCCGATCGAAGCGCTTAGTTTGAACATGTTCGGCCCGAGCCATTCTTCCGCGATGTTGCGCAGGGCGAACAGATGCTCGAATTCGGCCTCGCCTTCCGGAACGAACAACAGGACGCGGACGCGGCGCAGCTCGGGAGAAAGTCCCGTCCATTTGCGAAAATCGTCCCACTCCCGCATGCCGTACGTTCGGTTTGTCAGCCATTCGCGCAAAAACTGTTCTTTGACGTACGGCAACGTCCGATCAAGCCGCTCGCGCACGGAACGCAAAAATTGCTCGCGGGAGTCCTCCGACTTCAACTCGTCGATCACTTCGCGCAACGCGCCGAGAATCTGATGTTCGTTACATGGTTTCAGCAGGTAGTGCCTGACGCCGTATTTCATCGCGCTGCGCGCATATTCGAAATCGTTGTAACCGGACAACAGGATAAACCGGATGCGCGGGTGCGTCTCCGCCGTGCGGCGGACGAGCTCGAGGCCGTCCATACCGGGCATCCGGATGTCGCTGATGACGATGTCGGGCGGATCTCGGAAAATTTGCCGGTACGCCTCCGCGCCGTTCGGCAAAGCGCCGCACAGTTCCGCTCCCGCCGATTCCCAGTCGACGATCTGAGAGACGCCTTCGAGAATGATCTGTTCGTCATCCACCAGCAGCACCTTGTACATGTCCGGCGGCCTCCTTTCGAGGAATGCGGATGCTGACGCGCGTGCCGCGGCCGGGCTCGCTGTCCAGTTCGACGCCGTACGCCTCGCCGAACGTAATCTTGATACGCTCATCGATGTTTTTCAGCCCGATGCCGGTGCGCTGCGCGGGGATTTCTCCGTTCTTCCAGGCGCGCAGCCATTCCGGATCGATGCCGGGCCCGTTGTCCTCGACCGTCAGCACGACATCGTCGCCCGCCGCAACGGCCGACACGCGGATCCGACAGGTTTCCAGCATCCGGTCGAGCGCGTAATGAACGGCATTTTCCATCAGCGGCTGCAACACCAGTTTCGGCACGAGACAGCCGCGGACGTCGTCGGCGACGTTGAAATCGATTTCAAGACGATCGCCGAAACGGATCTTCTGAATCAACGCGTAATGTTCGGCGATGCGGCATTCCTCCTCGACGGTGATCAGGTGCGTTTTCGGATTGACGGCGTTGCGCAGCAGCGCGCCGAGCGACTCGACCATCGCCGAAATTTGCGGTTGCCGGTTCATTTTCGCCAGCCAGTTGATCGAATCCAGCGTGTTGTACAGAAAATGCGGGTTGATCTGCGCCTGCAGCGCCTTGTATTCCGCTTCCCGAATGGCCAACTGCCGCACGTAATTTTCGCGGATCAGTTCGTTGATTTTTTCCACCATGCTGCGGAACGTGCGGTGCAGCGAGCCGAGCTCGTCGACCGTCGACGGTTCGTCGTCCCAGCCGTCGACTTCGAAGTTGCCCATCCCGACCAGCCGCATCCGCCGGGCGAGCCGTTCGATCGGCCGGGTCACCGAACGGACGAACCGAAGGCCGAGCAGACAGACGATCAGGAGCAGAACGGACAAGACTGCGACGGCCGTCCGCTTCATGGCCACGACGGCCCGAAACACGTTGCCGTACGGGATGGCGTGTACGTACGTCCAGCCGGTATACGGCGAGCGAACGTATGTCCGGAAATAGGTGTCGCCGCTACGGGACACGATGTCGTAGCCGCGTTCGACGCCGTTTGGGACGCCCTCGGCCAGCGACGCCAGCGCGTCGTCCGGCGTATAGACGACGCGGTCGTCGTCGGCGATCAGCATCCGGCTGTCGCGCGGATCGGACAGGTCGCCGAGCAGCTTGTCCAGTCTAACGCGGATCATCAGCGTCCCGAGCCGCTCAAGCTCCAGCCGCTGGAACGACCACGATCGGACGTCGCGCACCAGAACGAGCGCCGGCTCGTCCTCATCCGGCGGTACCCAGACGAACGCGCCTTGCCGTTCGGAGGCGAGGCGGAGCAGCCACTCTTTCCTTGACGTCGGCGTATAGGCCGGCGCCGTGCCGACGACCGTCTCCTGGCCGACCAAGTCGACGAAATGGACGGACAACACATAACGGTTCATATCGGCAAAACCGAGCAGCCGATTTTTGAGCGACTCGTGCAGCCGAAAACGCCCGTAATCATTCGTTTCGCTTTTCAGCTGTTCCAACAACTCCTGCACTTGCGGTTCGGAGAGGATGTTGAACGACAACCGCTCGATCTGTTTCAGCTCCATGTCCACCGTGCGCAAGGAAATGTTGAGCGATCTCGCAGATTCCTCGTACAGATGCGCGTCGTATACGCGGTAGACGTACTGCAGCATCGCCGCTGCCGACAGGCCCAGAAACGCGGCGAAAAACGCAAAGAGGGCGAACAGCCTGTGCTTGATCTTGACGAAGCGCCATCTCGGCCAGCCGCGCCACATGCGGACCACGGCGATCCCCCCTTGTCCGCATTATACAACGCGCCTGCAAAAAAAAGAGAGGCCAACGCCTCCCCTTTTGTTCAACAGTTTTCAGTCGCGGTCGCGCATCAGTGGAAAAAGAAGCACGTCGCGGATGGAGGGTGCATCGGTCAGCAGCATGACGAGCCGGTCGATGCCGACGCCGAGCCCCCCCGTCGGCGGCATGCCGTATTCGAGGGCGCGCAGGAAATCTTCGTCCATCATGTGCGCCTCGTCGTTGCCGCGCGCGCGTTCGGCGAGCTGCGCCTCGAAGCGTTGCCGCTGGTCGATCGGGTCGTTCAGCTCGGTAAACGCGTTCGCGTACTCCCGCCCCGCGATGTAAAGCTCGAACCGGTCCGTAAAACGCGGATCGTTACGGTTTTTGCGCGCAAGCGGAGAGATTTCGACCGGGTAGCCGGTCACGAACGTAGGCTGAACAAGCGTTTCCTCGACGAACGTCTCGAAAAACAGATTGACGACGTGACCGAACGTCATGTCCGAAGTCACGGGCAAGCCGCGCTGTTCCGCCAGGCTTCGAGCTTCCGCGTCGCTCATCTCGTGCGAAAAATCGACGCCCGTCGCCTGCCGGATCGCCTCCGTCATCGACACGCGCCGCCACGGCGCGCGAAGACTGATCGGCGTGCCCTGGTACGAGATCTCGGTCGTGCCGAGCACTTCGCGGGCGACGTGTTCGATCATGTTTTCCGTCAGCCGCATGATGTCTTCAAAGTCGGCGTACGCCTCGTACAGCTCCAGCATCGTAAACTCGGGGTTGTGCCGGGTTGAAATGCCTTCGTTGCGATAAACGCGCCCGATCTCGTAAACTTTCTCCAGGCCGCCGACGATCAACCGCTTCAAATGCAGTTCGATCGCGATCCGCAAATACAGGTCCATGTCCAGCGCGTTGTGGTGGGTGATAAACGGCCGAGCGGCCGCGCCGCCGGCGACCGTGTGCATCGTCGGCGTTTCGACCTCAAGAAAGCCGAGGTCGTCGAGATATCGGCGGATCGCACGAATGACCCGCGAGCGGGTGACGAACGTCTGCCGGACGTCGGGATTCATGATCAGGTCGAGATACCGCTGCCGGTATCGCGTCTCGACGTCGCGCAGACCATGGTATTTTTCCGGAAGCGGATACAGCGACTTGGTCAACACCTCGAGTTCACGGACACGAACGGTCGTCTCTCCGGTGCGGGTTTTGAAAACGCGGCCGGAGACGCCGACGATGTCGCCGATGTCGAGCAGGTCGTAAATCCGTTTCCGTTCGGCGCCGATCTCGTCTTCCCGCACATAAATCTGGATTTTGCCCGTGGCGTCCAGAAGATGCGCAAACCCCGCCTTCCCCATGTCGCGGCGCTGCATGATGCGCCCGGCGATTCGGACGTCCGGGGCGAGCTGCTCCAGTTCGTCCGCGGGAAGGTCGCCGTAGCGAGCCAAAATGTCGGCCGCCGTATGCGTCCGTTCGAACCGGTGGCCGAACGGATCGATGCCGAGCCGGCGAAGTTCTTCCATTTTCTGTAGTCGGACCTGGATCAGCGGATTCAGCTCCGATTCGTGGTTCATCCGGTCATTCCGTCCTCATCGTTTGATGTCCAAAATTCTATATTGAAGAACCCCGTCCGGAACCGGCACGTCGACGACGGCTCCTTTCTTCTTGCCGAGCAGCGCCTTGCCGACGGGACTTTCGTTTGAAATTCTGTTCTGGAACGGATCGGATTCCGCCGAGCCGACGATCGTATATTCGACCGTCTCCTTCGTTTCTTGATCCTCCAACGTCACCGTGGAGCCGATGCCGACGGTGTCGGCGTCGACATCCTCGTTGTTGACGATCCGGGCGTTGCGCAGCATCTTCTCCAGCATCATGATGCGGCCCTCGATGAAGGCCTGCTCGTTCTTGGCGTCCTCGTACTCGGAATTTTCGCTCAGGTCGCCGTAGCCGATCGCCACCTTGATCCGTTCGGCCACCTCGCGCCGTTTGACGGATTTCAGGTGTTCCAGCTCTTCCTCCAGTTTTTTTAAGCCCTCCGGGGTCAGGAGAACTTCTTTTTCCTGGCTCATGGGTCTCTTCTCCCGTTCCTCCATGATTGAAAGCATCCGCACGGCCGCGTTCGCGGGCGTAGGGCGGACAGTAACAGTATATTGGCCGCCTCGCGGTTACATGCGGAGCCGTTGGTTGTGATTATAGGGGATGGCGCGGGTGCATGTCAATCGCATCCAGACGTTTTCAGACGGCTGCTTCAAGAGCCGTTTGCGCGCTTTCCGCCGTTTCCGCCGCGTCGGGCCCCTCGCCGAAGTCTCCGGACAACAGCCGTTCCAAATAAGCTTCCAGCGACCGCACCATCTCTTCGCGCGTCGTCGCCTTGACGATCTCGTCCTTGGCACGGGCGGAACCTCGCAAGCCTTTCAGGTACCAAGCCATATGCTTGCGCATTTCCATGACGGCCTGCCGCTCGCCTTTGAGCGCGATCAGTCGGTCGAGATGCAACAGCGCGATGCGGACTTTCTCCTTCGGGTCCGGCTCCGGCAAAAGTTCGCCGCGCGTCAGGTAGACGACCGTCCGGTACAGGATCCACGGATTACCGAGCGCGGCGCGACCGATCATGACGCCGTCGACGCCGGTCTCGTCGAGCATGCGCTTGGCGTCCTGCGGCGTGCGGACGTCGCCGTTGCCGATGACGGGGATGGAAACGGACTGTTTCACTTCGCGAATGATGTCCCAGTTTGCACGGCCGGTGTACATCTGTTCACGCGTCCGGCCGTGAATCGTGACGGCGGCGCCTCCCGCGTTTTCCACCGCTTTTGCGTTCCGAACGGCGTAAATGTGTTTGTCGTCCCAGCCGATACGCATCTTGACCGTGACCGGTTTGGACACCGCCCGGACGATGGCGGAAACGGCGCGTTCGATACGGTCGGGATCGAGCAGCCATTTGGCTCCGGCGTCGCATTTGGTGATTTTTGGAACAGGACATCCCATGTTGATGTCGATGATGTCCGCGTTCGTATACCGGTCGACGTAGCGGGCGGCCTCCACCAGCGTCTCGACGTCAGCTCCGAAAATTTGCAGGCTTAGCGGTCTTTCTCTCTCGTCGACGTAAAGCATCTGCCTCGTCCGCTCGTTGCCGTGCACGATCGCCTTGTCGCTGACCATTTCCGCGCAGACGAGTCCGCAGCCGAACTCGCGGGCGATCAGGCGGAAGGCGTGGTTAGAGACGCCGGCCATCGGCGCGAGCACGACGGGATTGTCCGCGACGACAGGACCGATTTTGAGCATCGCGATCCCTCCTGTTTTGGTTGCCGACTACCGCTCACCGGTCAATTCCGCCACCTGTACTTGCAAAATCTCCGCGATTTTCGCCAAAATGCGCGGATCCGCGTCCCGGACGCCGCGCTCGATTTCCCCGAGCACGCTCAGGGAAACGCCCGCGCGAAGAGCCAACTCTTGTTGCGTCAACCGTTTCAGTTTACGGAAAGCCCGCAGGCGACGTCCCAGCTCATGTCCCATCTTCGGACCGTATCCTTTCCTTCCGCGGTGTGCAACCGCCGTTGCCAACGGTCGGCCCGATCGTCGCCCATCCGCCGCATGGCGTCGACGAGCGGAACGATCACGAAAGCGCGCTCCTCCATCCGCGGGTGCGGAACCGTCAGTCGCGGCGTCGAGCAGACGAGCCGGCCGTACAACAGAAGATCGATGTCGATCGTTCTCGGTCCCCACCGCACGGTACGCACACGGCCCATCGCAGCCTCGACGGCGAGTGCGGCGTCCAGAAGTTCTTCCGGTGAAAGGCTGGTCCGCACGGCGATGACCATGTTGAGAAAAGGCCCCTGCGGCACGGGGCCGACGGGCGCCGTCTCATACACGTCCGACACGGCGACCACCCGAATCTCAGGTGGTCGGTTCAACCTCCTCACGGCTTCGCGCAGGGCGTTTTCGCGGTCGCCGAGATTGGAGCCGAGGCCGAGATAGGCGACGACGTCGGAAACGCTCATTCGTCGAGACGCCTCCTTCGGATTTCGACGCTCACCCCGTCGAAGGCCATCCGCACCGGCGGGTTCGGCTTCGTCAGCCGGACGACCAGTTCCCGCACCTGCGGGAACCCCGCCAGCACCCGCTCGGCGATCCGTTCGGCGACACGCTCGATCAGCCGGTACGTTTCCCGCTCGACGACGTCTCGGACGAGCTCGATCACCTCGGCATAGTGGACGGAGTCGCGCAAATCGTCGCTGCGCCCCGCCCTTGACAAGTCGAGCGACAGCTCGAGGTCGACGAGAAACGTTTGGCCGAGCCGGTTTTCCTCAGGCAACACGCCGTGTTTTCCGTAAAATCGCAGCCGATGCAAGATCAGTTTGTCCATGTCCGGCCTCCGTCGCTGAAACCGCCGTCGCGGCCTGTTAGCAGACGGACAACGGCGCCAGCCTGACGACGGCGTCCGTCATCCGCACCGTCCGCACGATCGGCCGAATGTCGTGTACACGGACGATGTCGCATCCTTGCGCGATGCCGAGCGCAACGGTCGCCGCCGTGCCTTCGACGACATCGTCGGGCGGCAGGCCGAGCGTATGGCGGATGAACCGTTTGCGCGACGTCCCCAGCAAAACGGGATAGCCCAGCGCGCACAGTTCCCCGAGCCTGCGCATCACTTCGAGGCTGTGCTCGTTTTCCTTACCGAACCCGATGCCGGGATCGAGCGCGATTCGGTCGCGGCGCACGCCGGCGGAAAACGCCAAGGCAAGCGAATCGTTCAAATCGGCAATGATTTCTTCCATGATGTCCCGTTCGTACACGGCCCGGCTGCGGTTGTGCATGATGACGACAGGGCAGCCGAACGAGGCGACGACGCCCGCCATTTCCGGATCGGCCTTCAGTCCCCATACGTCGTTGACGATGTCGGCGCCGAGCCGGAGCGCACGCCGGGCGGTTTCCGCTTTGTAAGTATCAATGGAAATGGGAACTTCAGGTAATTCCTTGCGCACCGCCTCGACGACCGGCAAGACCCGACGCAACTCCTCCTCCAGTGAAACCGGCGTCGAACCGGGACGGGTCGATTCGCCGCCGATGTCGATCAGATCCGCGCCTTCGGCGACCATCTGCCTCGCCCGGGCGACAGCCGCTTCAACTTCCATATACAGTCCGCCGTCGGAAAACGAATCCGGCGTCACGTTCAACACGCCCATGACGAGCGTGCGCTCGCCGAGCCGGATTCGACGACCGTGCGGCGTCACCCATTCGCGCATTTGCGGCCGAAATCCGATCATAAGCCGCCTCCTTCCGTTTCGCGAAGCGCCCGTTCGACATAGGCGGCGCGCAAGCGCGACGTGACGGAAGCCGCATCGCCCGACAACGGCACCTCGCGCTCCCCGCCGTCTTCCGATACGAGCCGCGCCACCGATACGACGCCTTGAACGGAATTGGTCAAAAACACTTCATCGGCCGCCGCCAAGTCCGTCCACGGAAACCTGCCCTCCTCGCACGGGATACCCTCTTCCCGCGCGATTTCGAGCACAACCGAACGCGCCACGCCCGGCAACGCGCCTGTCGACAAATCCGGCGTCTTGAGCCTGCCGTCGCTCACCCAGAATACGTTGCTGACGATGCCCTCGACGATATACCCGCCGGCGTCCAGCATTAACCCTTCGGCAGACGAGGGGTCGACACCGCAGGCCGGAGCGGCCAGACGCCGCACAAGTTCCCGCTTGGCAAGCCATTGGTTCGCGAATCCGAACGCCTTGCGGCGGACGGCGTCTTCCGGCGGAACGCGTCGCGTTTTCAACAGCACGAGCGTCCGAACCGAAGCGGCGCCGTCTTCCCGCAGCGATTCCAGCGGCCGGCCGATCATCCATTCGTTCGGCCGATCGTATTCGCCGCCAGCCGGCAATCCGACCGGTCGAGCGCCCGCAGAAACCGACAAGCGCACAGCCGCATCCTCCCAACCGTTCGCCGACAGCAGGCGCTCGGCCGCTTCGCGCAGCCGCCGTTCGTCAGGCTCGTATCGGATGCCGTAGGCCCGGCATGCTTCCGCCAGGCGCCGCAGATGGCGACCGAAAAAAACCGGCCGGCCGCGATGCGTCCGGAACGTCTCGAACAGACCGATGCCATATAAAAGTCCGTGGTCGAACACGGACACCGCCGCGTCGCGTTCACCGACCAAAGCGCCGTTCAGCCAGACGTACATGTGCGCATACCGCCCTTGAGCGACAGGAAATTGCTCAGCAGCCGATGGCCGTGTTCCGTCATGATCGATTCGGGATGGAACTGAACGCCTTCGATCGCATATTCGCGGTGGCGGATTCCCATAATTTCGCCTTCTTCCGTCTCCGCGCTGATCTCCAAGCAGTCCGGAAGCGTCGCACGCCGCACGATCAGCGAATGATAACGCGTCGCCGTAAACGGAGACGGAATTCCTTCAAACACCGTGCGCCCGTCGTGATAAATGCGCGACGTCTTGCCGTGCATCGGACGTTCGGCGCGCACGACCTCGCCGCCGAACGCCTGACCGATCGCCTGATGGCCGAGACAGACGCCGAGAATGGGGACTTTTCCCTTCAAACGGCGGATGACGTCCAGACAGACGCCGGCCTCGTTCGGCGAGCACGGCCCCGGGGAGAGCACGATATGGTCCGGCGCCATGACTTCGATCTCATCCGGCGTCATCTCGTCGTTGCGGACGACGCGCACCTCGGCGCCGAGTTCGCCCAAATACTGGACGAGGTTATAGGTAAACGAATCGTAATTGTCAATCATCAAGATCATCGTCGGAAGCCCCCGTTCGCCCCGCCCACGTCGGCGTTCGGCCCGCAACCCATGGATGTTCCCCCCGGGATTCGCCTGATCAGCGGTCGCCGCACGCAAACCGCTCGGCGTATTCTAATGCTTTCCAAAGCGCACGGGCCTTATTGAGGCACTCCCGATACTCGCGCTCGGGCACAGAATCGAGCACGATACCCGCTCCCGCCTGCACGTAGGCGGTGCCCTCCAACGCCAGCATCGTTCGTATAGTAATATTTAATTCCATATTGCCGCCGTAGTCAATCCACCCGATCGAACCGGTGTACGGGCCGCGGTTGACCGGCTCGAGCTCCGCGATGATCTGCATCGTCCGTTTTTTCGGCGCGCCGGTCACCGTGCCGCCGGGAAACATCGCGTGGATGACGTCGACCGCGTCGAGGCCCTCGCGCAATTCGGCCACGACGTGCGACACGAGATGCATGACGTGCGAATAGCGCTCGACCGTCATCAGTTCGGAAACGCGCACGCTGCCGTACTTCGCGACGCGCCCGAGATCGTTGCGGACGAGATCGACGAGCATGACGTGCTCGGCGAGTTCCTTTTCCGTCGCGCGCAGCTCCCGTTCCATGGCGCCGTCCTCGCCGTCGTCGGCGCCGCGGCGCCGTGTGCCGGCGATCGGTCTGGCCTCTAGTTTCCGGCCGACCAGCCGGACGAGCAGCTCGGGCGATCCGCAGACGAGGTCGAAACCCGGCTCGATCTGAAGATACGCCATATACGGCGACGGATTGATCCGGCGCAACATTTCGTAGACGATCGCCGGCGGGACGGTGAGCGGCCGCTGTTGCCGGACGGACAGATTCACCTGGTACGTGTCGCCGCTGCGGATGTAGTCCTGGATCTTGACGACGGCGCGCAAAAAATCGTTTTTCGGAAAAGCCGTCCGCAGTCCCGGCAGCCGTTCGACTTCAAAATGCAGCTCCTCCGCCCGGAAACCGGCGGCGATCCGGTCGATCCGCCGCCGGACGGCGTCGTCTTCAGTCCGCTCGCAAGCCCGTCGCCAACGATTTGCCAAAGCCCGAGCGCGATCGACGGTTTTTTCGTACAAATCCGCCAACCGCGATTCATCGCGGACGTCCTCGCCTTCGATTTTCTGATGAACGAAGGCAAACAGCTCGCCACCCTCGCCGTCGAATGCGACCACTTCGTCGACCCTGTTCCACGCGTAAATCGGAAGACCCAGGTCTTCCCGCTCGTCGTACCGGAAGGGGCTTCCGTACTCGTAGCCGAGGTAACCGACGATTCCCCCGCAAAAAGGCGGCCAGTCCGGCAGCCGCGGCGCCCGGTAATCCGCAAGCCAATTCCGCAGCACATCAGGCAAACAGGCCGTCGTCGAACCGACGTTGCATCGGCCGCCGGCCTCAAGCGGCCGGTACAACTCGGCGGCCATACGCCCGCCGACCAACTGTTCGACGCAGCCGCTTGCGGCGTACGTAAACCGTCCGTCCTTGCCGCTTTCCAGCACCGCATACGTATCCCCGGACAAGAACGCCGACCATATTTTCGGCGTTCCCGCCGGATGCGCCGTCCGCACAGCGACGGGCAAATGGCGGTATCCGTCCCGCGCCCAACTCCGCCATTGCGAAAACGGCGTGGCGTCCATGCCTGCACCACCTCCCGCCGCAACGAATGCTGCAAAAAGCGCCCGAAAGCGAAAACCCCCGCCGCCGGCGGGGGCGAGATCGAACGGTCGGCTGCCGCCGACCCCTCGCTTCGCGATCGAACCCTCTGTCGTCGAAACTTTATTCTTCAAACTGATACAGCGGCGTCGACAGGTACCGTTCGCCGTTACTCGGAACGACGGCGACGACGCGCTTGCCTTTGCCGAGCTCCTTCGCCACTTTCAACGCCGCAAAAATCGCTGCGCCCGACGAGATGCCGCCCAGAATGCCTTCCAGTCTGGCGACGCGGCGCGACGTCTCGAACGCCTCTTCGTTTTCCACTTTGATGACGCCGTCGTAAATTTTCGTGTCGAGAATGTCCGGTATGAACCCGGCGCCGATGCCCTGAATCTTATGCGGCCCCGGCGATCCTCCGGAAAGAACCGGAGAGCCGGCCGGCTCGACCGCATAAATCTTGATGTGCGGGAAATGTTTGCGCAACACTCGCCCCGCTCCGGTGATCGTACCGCCCGTTCCGACGCCGGCGACGAATGCGTCCAGCTTGCCGTCGTGCGCCATGATCGCCTCGACGATTTCCGGGCCGGTCGTTTCCTCGTGAATTTTCACGTTGGCCGGGTTTTTGAACTGCTGCGGCATGAAGTAGTGCGGGTTTTGCGCCAGAATTTCTTCGGCCTTGCGCACGGCGCCGCGCATGCCTTCCGAACCCGGCGTCAACACGATTTCCGCGCCGTAGGCGCGAAGCAGGTTGCGCCGCTCGATGCTCATCGTCTCCGGCATGACGAGAATCGCCTTGTACCCTTTCGCCGCGGCGACCATCGCCAGACCGATGCCGGTGTTGCCGCTCGTCGGCTCGATGATCGTGTCACCGGGCTTGATGCGGCCTTCGCGCTCCGCGGCTTCGATCATGCTGATCGCGATGCGGTCCTTGACGCTGCCGCCTGGGTTTTGGAATTCCAGTTTGACGTAAATCTCGGCGCTGTCTTCCGGAACGACGCGATTGAGGCGGACGAGGGGCGTATCGCCGATCACCTTCGTAATGTCCTGTACCAGCTTCGCCATGGACGGCTCTCTCCTTTCACTCATTTCCGAGCGAAAAAGTAGGTTTTAACTACCCTTAATCTTAGCAGCGCGGGTGCGGGTTGTCAACTTCAAATCACGCGGCCGGCGCGGACATCAGCCGCTTCGGCGGCGGATCGTGCCGCTGTTCGGCTCGATCATTTCCAAAAACTCGGCGTTCGTTTTCGTCTCCGCGAATTTTCGCAAAAACGCCTCGATGTATTCGTACGAATCCTGCATCGTTTTGCGGATGGCCCAGACCTTCTCCAATTCTTCCTTGGTCAGCAGCAACTCCTCACGCCGCGTGCCGGAACGGCGAATGTCGATCGCCGGGAAAATACGCCGCTCGGCCAACCTCCGGTCGAGATGAAGTTCGAGGTTGCCTGTTCCCTTGAATTCTTCGTAAATGACGTCGTCCATGCGCGAGCCGGTTTCGATCAGGGCGGTGGCGAGAATCGTCAGGCTGCCGCCTTCCTCCACATTGCGGGCGGCACCGAAAAACCGTTTCGGCCGATGAAACGCGGCCGGGTCGATGCCGCCCGACAGCGTTCTGCCGGACGGCGGAATGACGAGGTTATAGGCGCGGGCGAGCCGGGTGATACTGTCGAGCAGAATGACGACGTCCTTCTTATGCTCGACCAACCGCTGCGCCCGTTCCAAAACCAGCTCGGCGACTTTGATGTGATGTTCGGGAAGCTCATCGAACGTCGAGGCTATCACTTCGCCGCGAACGGACCGCTGCATGTCGGTCACTTCTTCCGGCCGTTCATCGATCAGCAGGACGAAGAGCTTGATGTCGGGATAATTCGTCGCGATGCTGTGCGCGATTTCTTTCAGCAACATCGTCTTGCCCGCTTTCGGCGGAGCGACGATCAGCCCGCGCTGGCCGAGTCCGACCGGCGTCAGCAAATCCATCAGGCGCGTCGCGTACTTGGTCGGTTCGGTTTCCAGTTTCAATTTTTTCTGAGGAAAAAGCGGCGTCAGGGAGGCAAAATGCAAACGCTCCGCAGCGGCCTCCGGACGTTCGCCGTTGACGGCCTCGACGTGCAACAGTCCGAAATACCGCTCGTTTTCTTTCGGCGGACGGCACTTGCCGGAGACGAGGTCGCCGGGACGAAGGTCGAACTTGCGGATCTGCGATTGCGAGATATAGATATCTTCCGAACTGGGCAAATAGTTGATCGGCCTTAAAAATCCGTACCCTTCCGGCAAGATGTCGAGTACGCCTTCCATAAAGAAGTGGCCGCTGCGCTCCGCCTGCGCCTTGAGAATCGCAAACATCAGTTCTTTTTTCTTCATCTGGCCGTAATGCGGAATCTGGTATTCCTTCGCGAGATTGTACAGATCGGTAAGGCGCATCGCCTCCAGTTCCGCCAGCGAGCGATCGACCAATTGTTCCACTGCATCATCCCCCATCATCCAAGTCATACATCGATATAGCTGTGCGTCTCTTCCGACATTTCGCAACGGATTTCGGCGCCGAGTGCGCGCAGATTGTCGACGAACCGCTCATAACCGCGCCGCAAGTATTCGGCACCTTCGATTTCGGTCACACCGCCGTCGGACACGGCGAGCGCGGCGACGACCAGGGCCGCCCCCGCCCGCAAGTCCGCCGCCCTCACTTTGGCCGCATGCAGCGGCCCGCCCTCGATCACGGCGGTCCGTCCCTCGACCTTGATCTTGGCGCCCATCCGGACCAATTCCGGTACATGCCTGAAACGGTGGTTGTACACGTGGTCGGTGAGAAGGCTGACACCCGTCGCTTGGGTCAACAAGCTGGTCATCGGAGATTGAAGATCGGTGGCAAAACCGGGGTATACCAGCGCTTTCACGTCGACGGCCTGATAGTCCGTCCGGCCGATCACGCGGATCGATTCGTCCATTTCGTGGACAATCACGCCCATTTCCTGCAGTTTCGCCGTCACCGCTTCCAAATGCTTCGGAATGACGTTGTCGATCGTGACGTCGCCGCGGGTTGCGGCGGCGGCGATCATGTACGTTCCCGCCTGGATCCTGTCGGGAATGATCGCGTGGCGGCATCCCGACAGACTGTCGACGCCCTCGATGCGGATCGTCGCCGTACCGGCACCCTTGA
This sequence comes from Candidatus Reconcilbacillus cellulovorans, assembly GCA_002507565.1. GTDB lineage: Bacteria > Bacillota > Bacilli > Paenibacillales > Reconciliibacillaceae > Reconciliibacillus > Reconciliibacillus cellulovorans. Next base: position 50,263 of record MOXJ01000010.1, on the reverse strand, counting down.
TGCGCGCGCCCATCGCGTTGAGCAGCGTGGCGACGTCGATGATCTCCGGCTCTTTCGCCGCGTTTTCAATGATCGTCACGCCTTCGGCACGGCATGCCGCCAACATGATGTTGATTGTTGCTCCGACGCTGATGACGTCGAGGTAGATTTTGGCGCCGCGTAAACGTCTCGCCTTCAGACGCACGGCCCCGCCCTCGAACGAAATGTACGCGCCCAGCGCCTCGAATCCTTTCAGATGCTGGTCGATCGGCCGAGGTTCGAAGTCGCAACCCCCCGGCAGTCCGACCACCGCCTCCCCGAAACGACCGAGCAACGCACCCATGAAATAATAGGACGCGCGCAGCTTCTTGACTTTTCCGTTCGGCAGGGGAATGGGACGGATTGCGCGGGGATCGATGCGGACCCGGTCGCCCATCCGGACGACGACGGCGCCCATTTCTTGCAGCAACTCTATCAAAACCTCGACATCCGTCAAATCCGGAACGTTGTCCAATTCGACCGGGCTTTCCGCCAAAATGGAAGCGGGCAACAGCGCCACCGCGCTGTTTTTCGCGCCGCTGACGGATACCGTGCCGCGCAGCGGACGACCGCCGACGATCAACAGTTTTTCCATCCGTCCATCCGTTCCCTCCGTCGGGATTTTACGGCCCGGTCAGACACGGTTGTTGCTGCCGAACAACCGGATTTTGCCGCGGACGACTTCTTTCATCGCGTCTTTGGCGGGTCCGAGATATTTCCGGGGATCATAAAGTTTGGGGTTTTTTTCAAGTATCTCCCGAATGGTCTGCGTACATGCGACCTGGTTTTCGGTATTGACGTTGATTTTGCCCACACCGCATTGGATGGCGCGCCGGATCATGTCGTCCGGAACGCCGGAACCGCCGTGCAACACGATCGGAACAGGAATGGCGCTCGCCACTTTCTCGATGATGTCGAACCGGATCTTCGGCTCGCCCTTATACATGCCGTGCGCGGTGCCGACCGCGATGGCCAGACAGTCGACCCCCGTTTCCTCATAAAAGCGGATCGCCTCTTCCGGCTTGGCCAGATGGGCGTCTTCCTCTTCGACGGACAAGTCGTCCTCCACGCCGCCGATCGTACCGAGTTCCCCTTCGACGGAAACGCCCATCGCGTGCGCCACCTTGACGATCTCCTTCGTCAGGCGGACGTTTTCCTCGAAGGGATAGTGCGAACCGTCAAACATGATCGACGTGAAACCCGCGCGGATGCATTTCATCGCGACTTCGAAGCTGCTGCCGTGATCGAGGTGCAGCGCGATCGGCAGGCCGGACTTCTCTGCGGCCGCCCGCGCGATGGCAACCGTAAATTCGATGCCCATGTATTTCAGGGCGCCCTCGCTCACCCCGAAAATGAACGGGGATCGCTCTTCTTCCGCCGCCTCCACGATCGCCTGAGCAAATTCCAGATTGTTCAGGTTGAACTGGCCGACGGCGTAACGGCCGGCCTTCGCTTGCGGCAAAAACGCGTTCATCGAAACCAACGGCATAAACGGTTCCTCCTCACCGACGATCACGACGTTTCGAAACGAGCTTTACGCGGTATTATACCATACTTTTCGCCGAACCTAAAAACGAACGCGTCAAGCCCCGCCCGGGCTCGCGACAAGCCGGCCGGCTTCGTCCGCCCGCTTCAGGCAAGCATTGACAGCATCGCGCAGTTCGTCGATGTCGAACGGTTTCGTGAAATGCCGGACCGCCCCGAGGCGGGCCGCCTCCTTGACCATGTCCAGTTCGCCGTAAGCCGTCATCATGATGATGCGAACTTCGGGATTGATCGCCCGGATCCGTTTCAAAATGTCGAGACCGTCCATGCCGGGAATTTTCATGTCCAAGAGCACGAGCTCAGGATTTTCCGCCCGCATGATCTCGACCGCCTGTTTGCCGTCGGACGCCTGAAACGTCTGGTATCCTTCATGGCGAAACACTTCCGTGAGCAACAGACGAATCCCTTTCTGGTCGTCGACGATCAAAATTTTTGGCTCCCCCATTGCAAAATCTCCTTCCGTCGTTCAAATCAAATGACTTTTTCCATGACTCCCCTCCGCCGTTTTACTTTCGCCATTCGGATAAAGTTTTCCTCCCGGCACGACGCATTTCTTCGAACCGCGTTATTTTTGCGAATCCGCATAATCCAGGGCGGCTCGGACGAAATGCCGGAACAGCGGTTGCGGCCTGTTCGGCCTGGATGCGAATTCGGGATGGAACTGAACGGCTAGAAACCACGGATGTCCGGGAAGTTCGATCATCTCGACGAGCCTGCCGTCCGGCGACGTGCCGGAAAACCGAAGACCGGCCCGCTCCAGGACGTCTCGGTACTCGTTGTTGAATTCGTAGCGATGTCGGTGCCGCTCATAGACGAGTTCCTCGCCGTAGCAGCGCATCGCCAACGAATCCTTTGCGATTTTACAAGGAAAGAGCCCCAGCCTCATCGTCCCGCCCAGGTTTTCGACGCCTTTTTGTTCCGGCAACAGGTCGATGACGGGATGCGGCGTCGCCGGCTGAATTTCGGAAGAATTCGCGCCCGCAAGACCGGCGACGTTTCGCGCGAATTCGACGACGGCCATCTGCATGCCGAGACAGATGCCGAAAAACGGAATTCGGCGTTCGCGCGCATAGCGGATGGCGGTAATTTTGCCCTCGATGCCGCGGTCGCCGAACCCGCCCGGCACGAGCACGCCGTGAACGCCGGCCAGCAGCCGGTCGACGTTCTGGTCGTCGACGATCTCGGACGGAACCCATCGGATCGACACTTCCGCATCGGCGTCGATCCCCGCGTGGCCGAGCGCTTCGACGATGCTGAGATAGGCGTCGTGCAGTGAGACGTATTTGCCGACGATCGCGATTTCGGTTTTTTTCTTCAGATTTTTGATTTTGTTCACCAATCGCTCCCATTCCGTCATATCGGGGGCAGAAGCCTTCAAGCCGAGCGTCGACACGACGATATCGTCCAGCCCCTGAGCCCGCAGCATAAGCGGCACTTCGTACAGTGTTTCCGCGTCGAGCGCCTCGATGACGGCGCGGACGTCGATGTCGCAAAACAAGGCGATTTTTCGCTTCATTTCCTCAGACAACGGCTTTTCCGTCCGGCAGACGATGACGTTCGGCTGAATGCCGATACTGCGCAGCTCCTTGACGCTGTGCTGCGTCGGCTTCGTTTTCAGCTCTCCCGCAGCTTTCAGATACGGAATGAGCGTGACGTGAATGTACATGACGTTTTCCCGGCCGATGTCGCTCTTGATCTGCCGGATCGCCTCGAGAAAGGGCAGACTTTCGATATCTCCGACCGTTCCGCCGATTTCGGTGATGACGACGTCTACGCCGGATTCCCGGCCGGCCATGAAAATGCGCTCCTTGATCTCGTTCGTCACGTGCGGGATGACTTGCACGGTGCCGCCGAGAAATTCGCCGCGCCGCTCCTTGCTGATGACGGACTGATAGATTTTGCCGGCCGTCACGTTGCTGTTGCGCGTCAGATTGACGTCGATGAACCGCTCGTAATGCCCGAGGTCGAGGTCGGTTTCCGCGCCGTCGTCGGTGACGAACACTTCGCCGTGCTGGTAAGGGCTCATCGTGCCCGGATCGACGTTGATGTAGGGATCCATCTTCTGGATGGTGACGCGAAGTCCGCGGTTTTTCAACAGGCGGCCGAGCGAGGCGGCCGTGATGCCCTTGCCCAGCGACGACACAACGCCGCCGGTGACGAAAATATATTTGGTCATGCGTCCACAACCCCCAAAAACGATGAAGTGTGCGTCGAAAGATCGGTCGCGGAGGGGGCGCAAAAAAAAGAAAAGTGACACCCGCGAGGCGGGGGCACTTTTCGTTTCGCAACCGTGTTCCTGAAGCCCAAGCACTAGTTTACTCCCGGTCGGGAACCGTGTCAAGGCGATCGCGGCCTCACCGATCGGCGGCACAAGACTTCGAGAAAGCCTTATTTCCGCGAACGGGAACGTTTCTTGGGCGGCTCCTCCTCGACCGGCGGTTCGACCTCGTCATCCGTCTCGCCCGGGTCGACCGCAAGGACATCCGTTTCCTCGTCCGCTTCGTCGTTTGCTTCATCGTCCACGCCGTCTTCCCCGTCGAGCACCTCATCGCCCAAGTCGGCCTCAAGCTCCGGCACGCCGAGATCATCCAGCGCACCGCCGATACCCCCGACTTCCTCCTCCGCGATGTCGGGATCGGCGAGACCTTCCAGCGGTTCTTCCAACTCGTCGCCGGGGAAAAACGCTTCGTCCGTGTCCGTCTCCAGAAACTCCGACTCTTCGTCGAGCGATTCGTATTCGTCTTCGCGGTCGTACGTCTCTTCCTCGGCGTAGTAGTCGTCTTCCTCGTCGTCGTCGTTGATGATGCGCGGATAGGCGCCGCCGAGCTCCTCGGAACGATCGACCGGATACCAGCGCTTCAATCCCCACGTGTTGTTGCCGACGCAGGCGAACCTGCCGTCGATGTTGATCTCCGTATACAGTTGGGCGATGAGTCGCAACATCTCTTCTTCCGTAAAACCCTTGACGTTCGCGATTTCCCGCATCAGATCGCGGTACGGAAGCGGCGTGCCCGCCGCCTTGAGAATCTCGTAAGCCAGGTCGACCATCGGCATCTCTTTGGCCTGCTCCGGCGAAATTTTCAGGGAATGACCGCCGCTCATCGTTTCCAACCCGTCCTTTCGCGAGTCGCGTCTGTCTTCACAACATCATAAACGAATTTTTCCGGAAAAAGCAACCCGCCGCAGGACAAATATTCAATCCGGCAGACCGGCGTCACTCATATGATGATGCGAATACGAAACCGACTTCGGCAACGGGGAGGTTCGCGCCTTGCCGGACGCGGAATTTTGGACGGCGGTCCTGAAAACTTTCGGCCCCGATCCTCGGGGCCGGCGTCTCATCGTTCGGTTCTCCGGGCACAAGGAGTACGAACAGTTTTGTCTTGCGTTGCGGAAAACGGATCCCGATCTGCGGGCATCATCCGCCATCCGGACGCTGCCGCTCATCCGATCCGTCGCGCTGTCGTCAGGCAACGCCGAAACGTGGGCCGAACTTCCTGGCGTCGCAGACGTCGAAGAAGACGACCTCGTCGGCGTGCGCGCATTTCCGGCGGCTCCGACCGCCGTTCCCTGGGGCGTCGGACGAATCCGGGCCCCGGAGGCCTGGCGGTATTCGACCGGCGACTTCGTCAAAGTCGGCGTGATCGACACCGGCGTCGACGCGTCCCATCCCGACCTGCGCGGGCGAATCGGCCTCGGCGTCAATCTGCTCAACGAAAACATGCCGCCTTACGACGACAATGGACACGGCACCCATATCGCCGGAACGATCGCCGCAGGCGGCCGGCCGGGCGGCATGGCGGGCGTCGCGCCGGGCGCCGTCGTCTGTCCGGTGAAAGCGTTCGACCAGGCCGGCAACGCCTTCGTCTCCGACATCGTCCGCGGCGTGGAATGGTGCGTCCGAAACGGCGTCGACGTCATCAACATGAGCTTCGGCACAAACCGCCGCAACCGCTCCCTTCACGCCGCCGTCCGTTTCGCCGTGCGCGCCGGCGTCGTGGTCGTCTGTTCAGCCGGCAACGGCGGTCGCCGCCTGAAAACCGACTATCCCGCCCGCTACCGAGAAACGATCTCGGTCGGCGCCGTCGACGCCGCCGGACGCATCGCCCGTTTTTCCAACCGGGGAGCGGACGTCGATCTATACGCGCCCGGCAAAAACATCCGGTCGACGTGGCCGGGCGGCTTGTATTATCGCCTTAGCGGATGCTCGATGGCTACCTCGCACGTATCCGGCGTCGTCGCGCTCATGCTCGGCTGCGACCGCCGGTTGACGCCCAAGCTCGTCAAACGGTTGCTCCTTGCGTCCGCACAGCCGACGGCCGGCGCGTCCGGCAGAAAAAGCGTCGATGCGCTCCGCGCCGTCCGGCTGGCGATGCGCGGCCGTTAGGCGTCGTTCGACAGGCGCATTACGGCGACACCGTTCGGCGGCAGTTCCAACCTTCCGGCGAGCGCTCGGCCCGAAAGCAGATCGTGGTGCACGCCGGCGGGCAGCGCCACGGCCTCCGATCGTCCGTTGTGGTTGAGCAAAAACAAATACCGCGCGCCGTCTTCGGAACGGCGGACCGTGGCTTCGACCCCCTGCGGCGTCTCCAGCACCGGCAGGACGCCGGCCTCATCCAGGATGCCGCGGAGCAATCGCTTCATCGCTTCGGCTTCCGGCAGCGTCCCGACATAATACGCGACGCCGCGACCGAAGGTATGCCGTGTCACCGCCGCGCGTCCGGCGTAAAAATCGTGCCGGAAGACGGCGAGCGGTTCGGCGCCTTCGAGCGCGATGACGTCGGCCCAGAGCGAACAGTCGTATTCCCCGGCAAAGCCGGCCCGATCGGTCATGGCGATCCGGTTACGGCCGTCCGGCGGCATCGGGTCGAACTCCTCGACCGTCAAGCCGAGCAGCCGACGCAAGGGAGCCGGGTATCCGCCGAGATGGACGCGGTCGTTCTCGTCGACGATGCCGCTGAAAAACGTAACCAGCAGGCGGCCGCCGTCGGCCACGTACCGCTCGAACCGGCTCTCCCATCCGGTCGGCATGAGATAGAGCGCCGGCGCGATGACCAGTCGGTACCGGCTGAAATCGCCGTCCGGGCGAACGAAATCGACCGCGACGTTGGCCTCGAACAACGGCCGGTAGACGTGCAGGACCAACTCCGCATACCGGAGGAACGAACTGGGGTGCGAATCGAGCTCGAGCGCCCACCAGTTCGGCCAGTCGAACACGATCGCGACGTCGGCCTGCACGCGCGTACCGACGATTTCGCCGAGACGCTTGAGTTCGCGCCCGAGTTCGCGCACTTCCCGGAAAACACGGCTGTTTTCTCCTGAATGCGGGACCATGCCGCTGTGGAATTTCTCGGCTCCGGCACGCGATTGCCGCCACTGGAAAAACATGATGCCGTCCGCGCCCCGCGCCAGCGCCTGGTAACTCCACAGCCGCATGACGCCCGGGCGCTTGACAGGGTTGAACGGCCGCCAGTTGACCTGGCTCGGCGCCTGCTCCATCAGCAGAAACGGCTGGCCGCCGCGCAGCGAGCGCATCAGATCGTGCTGCGACGCCGCGCCGACCGGCACGCCGGCCGTCGGCTCGGGGTAGTTGTCCCACGCGATGATGTCGAGATGTTCCGCCCAACGGAAATAGTCGGCCGGCTTGAAAAACGCCATGAAATTCGTCGTCACCGGTACGTCGGGCGTTATTTCGCGCAAAATCCGGCATTCGTTCAGAAAACATTCGAGCAGCATGTCCGACATAAACCGCGCATAATCGAGCTGCTGTCCGGGATTGGCGTACGTCGGCGTTTTGCGCGGCAGCGGAATATGGTCCCAGTCGTAATAGCGTTGGCTCCAGAAATTCGTCCCCCAGCGCTCGTTCAGCTCGTCGAGCGTACCGTAGCGTTTTTTCAGCCACTCCCGGAACCGGCGCGCCGTCTCTTCGCCGTAACAGCGCGAGACGTGGCAGCCGTACTCGTTGTTGACGTGCCAAGCGGCGAGCGCCGGATGGTCCTTGTAGCGCTCCGCCAGACGCCGCACGAGCTCCGCGCAGAACCGACGGTACGTTTCGCTGCACGGGCTGTAATGCTGGCGCGACCCGTGCGAATACGGGACGCCGTTTTCGTCGACGGCGAGCGTGTCGGGAAATTCCGCCGCCATCCACGCCGGCGGCGAAGCCGTTGCGGTGGCGAGGCAGGCGTAAATGCCGTTTTCGGCAAGAAGGTCCATTAGCCTGTCCAGCCAACCGAAATCATACGTGTCCTTGTTCGGTTGCAAAAGCGCCCAACTGAAAATACCGACGCTCACCAGGTTGACGCCCGCCTCCCGCATCAGCCGCATATCCTCTCGCCAGACGTGTTCCGGCCATTGTTCAGGGTTGTAATCGCCGCCGTAGGCGATGCCGCCCAACTTCTGCAGTCGTCCCGGCCATCCTGCCATATACCGACGCCTCCGATTTCACGATGAAATCATTTGAAATTCGTCTTGTTTCATCTTAAAAGGCGATCGGCCTTCTTCTCAATCGAAACATTTTCGTGTTAATATCACGATATGAAAACGTTGAACCGATGTCTGTTCGCCGCCCTGACGGACGAGGATCGATCGCTACCGCTCTATGCGACCGGAGCAGGCGGTTGGGTGCATCAGGAGGCGGTCGACCGGCCGCAAGGCTACCCGGATTACCAGTGGATCCAGTGCCTGGCGGGAGAAGGCCGATTGACGGTGCGAGGCACGACGGCGACGGTATCGACCGGTCAGGGCATGTTGCTGTTTCCCGACGAGCCGCATCGGTACGAACCCGTCCGCGAGCCGTGGACCGTCCGGTGGGTGACGTTCAAGGGTCCGTTGGCGGCGGCATTCACGGCGCAGCTCGGATTTTCGCGCACGGCCGTGTTGTCGGTATCATCGCCGGAACAGACGCTCTCGCGCGTCGACGCCGTCGTCGAACTGATCGAGTCAGGACGGCCGGACGCGGCACCGGCCGCGTCGGCGGCGGTGTACGGCCTGTTAGTCGACTTGCGGTCGCTGGCGGCCCATCCGCATCGCGAACCGCGTTCCAAGCGGGATTGGCAAAACGCGCTCGCGCCCGCCCTCGACTATGCTGAGCGCCATTTCGCCGAGCCGGTGACACTGGCCGATCTGGCGGCGCGAATCGGCCGGAGCGCGCAATACACGTGCCTTCTGTTCCGGCGTGCGACTGGCATGCGGCCGATCGAATACGTGACCGGCATCCGCATGCGCCGTGCGAAAGAATGGCTGCTCGACTGTCCCGATATGCCGGTGGCGGAAGTGGCTCGTCGCGTCGGATATGAGCATCCCGGGTATTTTATTCGCGTTTTTCGCAAAAGGGAGGGCATGACGCCGGGCGCGTTCCGCCGATTGCACCGTTCTTCCACAGGACCGGCCGAGACGTCTCCGCAGGACCCACCGTGACACCGCAACGCTTTCAAAAAAAATTCCGGCCTTTCGCCGGAAGCTTTATTTGACCCATCCGATCAACATTTCCCGCACCAGTTTGGCCGCGACGATCGCCGTCTGCTCCGACGGATCATAGACCGGCGCGACCTCGACGACGTCCGCGCCGACGACGCGGACTTCCGACCGCGCGATCGCGTGAATCGCCGCCAGCAACTCCCGCGACGAAACACCGCCCGGCTCGGCGGTGCCGGTGCCAGGCGCCGCCGACGGGTCGAGCACGTCGATGTCGACGGTGACGTACACCGGACGACCGGCCAGCTCGGGCAACACGCGCCGGAGCGGTTCGAGCACCTCGAACGGATAAAAGTTCAGCCGTTCGCGCGCGTACTCGAACTCTTCCCTCGTTCCCGAACGGATGCCGAACTGGTAGATGTTGCGGCCGCCGAGCAGCTCCGCCGCCTTCCGAATCGGCGTGGCGTGCGACAACGGCTCGCCTTCGTAATGCTCGCGCAGGTCGGCATGTGCGTCGATATGAATCAGGGCGAGATCGGGATACCGCGCGTGCATTTCGCGCACGATCGGCCAGCTGACCAGGTGTTCGCCGCCGAGGCCGAGCGGGAATTTGCCGTCGGCCAGAAGTTTGCGGACGAAATCCCCGATCATCGCCAGACTGCGCTCGGCATTGCCGAATGGTAGCATAAGGTCGCCCGCGTCGAAATAGCGGACGTCTGCGAGGCTGCGGTCGAGATACGGACTGTATTCTTCCAGTCCGATTGACGCTTCGCGGATGCGCGCCGGACCGAATCTCGCCCCCGGCCGGAAACTGACGGTAAAATCCATCGGCATGCCGAAAACGACCGCTTGCGCCGGCTCATAATCGTCGCCCGACGCGATGAACACGTTGCCGGAATACGCCTGGGGAAATCGCATGCGTGCGGCCCTCCGCCCGTTTCACCGGACCAGCTCTTCCACGAAGCGCGGCAGGGCGAACGCCGCCTTGTGGAGGCGGGGCGAGTAGTATTTGGTATCGAGATCCGGCACGTCTTTTTCGTCGACGGTGAGCGGATCGTATTTTTTGCTGCCGACCGTGAACGTCCACAGCCCGCTCGGATAGGTCGGCACATTGGCGACGTAGACGCGAACGAGCGGGAAAATGTCGCGGATGTCGCGGTTGACTTTCCGGATCAGATCGGCCTTAAACCAGGGGTTGTCGGTCTGAGCGACGAACAGCCCGTCTTCCCGCAGCGCATCATAAAGGCCGCGGTAAAAACCGCGCGTGAACAATTCGACCGCCGGCCCGACCGGCTCGGTCGAATCGACCATGATGACGTCGTATTCGCCGGGATGGTCGTGAATGTGCCGGTAGCCGTCGCCGACGACGACGCGAACGCGCGGATCGTCGAGCGCGCCGGCGATCTCCGGCAGATAGGTTTTCGAATATTCGATCACCTTGTCGTCGATCTCGACGAGCACGATCTGCTCGACTTTCGGATGTTTCAGCGCCTCGCGGACGACGCCGCCGTCGCCGCCGCCGACGACGAGCACGCGGCGCGGATTCGGATGCGTCACCAGGACCGGATGCGCCATCATTTCGTGGTAGACGAACTCGTCTTTCTCGGTCGTCATCACCATGCCGTCGAGGACGAGCATGCGGCCCCACTGTTCGGTCTCGATCATCGCCAGGTCCTGGTACGGCGTTTTTTCTCGGACGAGAGTCCGCGTCGTTTTCGCCGTAATGCCGAATGATTCGGTCTGTTTCTCTGTAAACCAGAGCTCCATCGAAGCCGCCCCTTCTTTTTGTGCCGAATCCGGTCAACAAGAAGTATTATAGTCGATCGACCGGATTTTGCAATCGCGCCTTCATACTGCGGAACCTGCCGGATGCGTAAGAGGAACGCCGATACGGCGTTCGCCCACCGAAACGCCTGGGTATAGATATTCAAAATCTCCATCATAATGGAAAATACATCTATAACCGAAGCACGCTGAGGAGGCGATCCGCGATGCCGAAAGACGTGTCGTCCCGTCTGCCTCAGCAGCTGTCACGCCGGCACCGACAAGCGGCAGGGAAATTTTTTGCGTCTTTGGCCGGTTCCGGCGCGCTGCTGGCGGGCGTCTCGCTGGTCGCGCTGTTTTTCTTTTTGCATTTGCAGGTGCCGCCGGCGGTTCCCATGCCCCAGACGTCGTTCATTCTGGACGCCGAAGGCGGCGTCCTCGACGCGCTGGATGCGGGCGAAAACCGGACGGTCGTGCCGCTGTCCGACATTTCACCGTATCTGGTACAGGCGACGGTGGCGATCGAGGACCGCCGTTTCTTCGAACACCACGGCATCGATCCGAAGGGAATCGCGCGCGCCCTGTTCGTCAACTTGCGCGCCATGTCGACGGAGCAAGGCGCGAGCACGCTGACCCAGCAGCTGGCGCGCAACCTGTATCTGACGCACGACCGCACGTGGTCGCGGAAACTGAAGGAAGCGTTCTACGCCCTGATCCTGGAGTCCGCGTTGACGAAAGAACAGATTCTTGAATATTATCTGAACGAAATTTATTACGGCCACGGCGCCTACGGGGCGGAAGCGGCGGCCCGGCTCTACTTCGGAAAAAGCGCGAAAAAGCTCACGCTCGCCGAAAGCGCGCTGCTGGCCGGTATCCCGAAGGGACCGGCGTATTATTCTCCTTATCTGAACATGGATAACGCCAAAAGCCGTCAGCGTCTGATTCTTGACAAAATGGCGGAATACGGCGTGATCACGCCCGCGGAGGCGGAATCCGCAAAGCGCGCGCCGCTTGTACTGCAACCGCCTCCGAAGCCGCAACCCGCCCGCGCGCCGTATTTCCGTGATTTCGTCGTCCGGCAGGCGGCCGCCCTCCTCGGCGTGACGGAACGCGAGCTGGCGACGGGAGGATATCGCATTTACACGACGCTCGATCCCCGCTCGCAGGAAACGGCCGAACGCGTCGTCGCGCGCCGTCTGGCCGATTTTCCGGATCTGCAGGTCGCGCTCATCGCGATCGACCCGCGCAACGGCGAAATCCGGGCGATGGTCGGAGGCCGCGACTACACGGAAAGCCAGTTCAACCGCGCGGTGTCGGCAGGCCGCCAACCCGGTTCGGCGTTTAAGCCGATCGTTTACTTGGCTGCGCTCGAACATCCGGGTTTCACGCCGGCCACGCGCTTTCGAAGCGAACCGACGTCGTTTCCGTACGACAACGGTCGTCAAGTGTATACCCCGCGCAATTTCAACAATCATTATGAACACGACTGGATTGCGCTGCGCGAAGCGATCGCCAAATCGGACAACGTTTACGCCGTTTCGACGATCCGCCTGATCGGAGAACAGACCGTCGTCGCGATGGCGCGCAGGCTCGGCATTACCTCTCCGCTCGACGCCGTGCCGTCGCTGGCGCTCGGCACGTCGCCGGTCAGCCCGCTGGAACTGGCGTCGGCCTTCGCGACGATCGCAAATTTGGGCGAACGGTTCGAACCGGCCGCCGTCCGCCGCATCGAGGGGCCCGACGGGCGGGTGTTGTACGTGCGCGCGGCGAAACCCGAGCGCGTCGTCGCGCCGGAAACCGCCTATGTGTTGACATACGAACTGCAGGGCGTGTTCGAACCCGGCGCCACCGGCCACCGCGTGGCGCAGCTTCTGAAACGGCCGGTTGCGGCCAAAACCGGCACGACGGACACCGACGCCTGGATGGTCGGCTTCACGCCTGAACTCGCGACCGCCGTCTGGGTCGGCCACGACCGCGGACGCCGGCTGACGCAGGCGGAATCATACGCGGCGGCGCCGATTTTCGCCGAATTCACCGAGGAGACGCTCGCCGCCGTGCCGCCGAAAATGTTCCGCGCGCCGGAGCGAGTCCAGTTCGTCTACATCGATCCGAAGACCGGGGCGCTCGCCACCGACCGCTGCCCCGACGTGCGGCTCGAAGCGTTCGTCGCCGGGACGGCGCCGATCGAGCCGTGCCCGGTCCACGGCGGGCAGCCGCACGCCTTGCCGGGACCTGACGCAAAAGAAAGGCCGAAATCGTGGTGGGACAGCCTGAAGCGCTGGTGGACCGGTTAGGTTTCCAGCTGGCGCTTCAGCTCGTCCGGCGAGCGTTCGTACCATTCCGCGTTGTGCTCGACGAGGCAGCGGCGCAATGCGGCTTTTTCCGTCTCATTCAGCTCGTTCAGCATGAACCGCCCTTTCAGCGCGTAATCCATCCGGTTGACATGATCTGCAAGAATTTTCCACCCCTTTCTCGCCGCTTCGTCGATTTTCATCTCGCAGGCCGTCGCGCCTGCGTAGCAGGGGCCGCCGTCGGTTTTGCCGATTTTGACCCAGACGACCCACACCCGACGGCCGTCCGGTACTTCCTCGCGATTCGGCGTGAATTTGATGCCGCGCTCGACGCGGCTTTTGGCATGAAGAGCGCCGAGATCGATATAGGCGCGGTCGCCGTCGACGATGATGCTGGACAAGTTGCTCAAGTCGAGCATGCCGGCGCCGTAGCCGCCGTGCACGGTCGTCTGCCCGATGATCTGAAAAGACGCCTTCGGTTTTTTCGGTTGGTCTTCCATGGCGTCGAGTCCCCTTTCTTGGGTCGTTCCCGTTTTCATTTTACCGGCCGTCCCACGGCAAAATCCAGTCCGTCTAAATCCTTCGCCGCGGACATATACATGCACCGAAAACGAGCCTGTCACGGCGGAGGGGATCGATCCTCCATGTTCCGACGCATTCCGTCTTGCCGCGCGGTTCTGTCGACGGCCGCTTTCGCCGTTTTCGCGGTTCTTGCCGTTCTTGCTTTTACCGGCGCCGACGGCGATCGCGTGCACGTCGCGCTCGCCACCGATCCGCGCCCTCCTGCGGTGGAATCGCCCGCCCCGCAAGTGCCCGAGGCGCGTCCGAAACCGACGCCGACGCCGCTTAGCTCCCGACTGACGGAATACCATATCGGCGTCCGGTTCGACGAACGGAGCCGAACGCTCGAAGGCGCGGAAACGGTCACGTGGCGCAACCCCGGACGGCAGGCGGTCGGTGAAGTGTACCTTCATCTTTATCCAAACGCTTTTGCTTCAGACCGGACGACGTTCATGCGCGAGTCCGGCGGAAAGCTGCGCGACGATACCTTTCCCGGCGGGCGCTACGGCGGCATGGAACTGCTCTCGGTCCGAACGGACGACGGGATCGACCTGACCTCCCGCGTCGAGTTCGTGCGGCCGGACGACGGCAACCGCGACGACCGGACGCTCGCACGCATCGCGTTGCCCGAACCGGTGCCGCCGGGAGAAAAAACGACGTTGCATCTGCGGTTCCTTGTCCGGCTACCGCCGGTGTTCGCCCGGATGGGATACGCCGACGATTTCGTCATGGCCGGACAATGGTTTCCGAAAATCGCGGTTTACGAGCCGGCCGGCACCCGCGGCAGAACCGACGAGGGATGGAATCTCCATCAATACCACGGCAATTCCGAATTTTATTCCGAATTCGGAATCTATATCGTCAACATTCAGGTTCCGTCGCGATGGCTCGTTGCAGCGACCGGTTTTCCCACGAAAGCCCCGGAAGAATCAAACGGATGGAAAACTTATCATTTTTATGCGGACGACGTTCACGATTTCGCCTGGGCGGCGTCGCCGCGCTTCGTTTATGCGGAAGAGCGCTTTTCGGCACCCGGCGTTCCCGGCGTCAGGCTCAAACTGTATCTCGACCCGGCCCACGCCCACCTGAAACAGCGCTATCTGACGGCGGCGAAAAAGTCGCTCTCCCGCTACGCGGACTGGTTCGGCGAGTACCCCTATCCGACGTTGTCGATCGTCGTGCCGCCAGCGCAGGCCGGCGGCGCCGGCGGTATGGAGTACCCGACGCTCATCACCGCCTGGGAAGCGGCGAATCCGGCTCCCGGTTTCGAGTTGGAACGCGTCGTCGCCCATGAAATCGCGCATCAGTACTGGTATGGCATGGTGGCGACCAACGAATTTGAGGAAGCGTGGCTGGACGAAGGGTTCGCGTCGTATTCCGAAGATCTCGTGATGGAGTTGGATTACGGCATTCCGCCGAATTCCGCGCTGGAGTCCTCATGGATTGCGTCGCCGGCGCCGCTGTCGCTGTTTTCGTGGCAATTTCGCGATCAGGACCACTATGCCGAAAACGTATACGTACGCGCGAAATTGATTCTTCGGGACATCGAGCGCTTGATCGGCCGCGACCGAATGCGCCGCGTGCTTCATCGTTATTTTCAGGAGTGGAAATTCCGCCATCCCGGCGCGCGACAGTTTGAAGAAACGCTGGAACGGACGACGGGCTCGGACTGGTCGGCTTACTTTGAGCAGTTCGTCTATGGCGGAGAAACGGTCGATTACGCGGTGGAGTCGATCCGGCGCACCGATGTTTCACAAAGCAACGCCGGTAAAAGCGCCTCCGGACCCGTATATGAAGTCGTCGTCCGCAAGCGCGGCGGCACCCATCCGGCCCCGGTGACGATCCGGTTCCGCTTCGCCGACGGCTCCGTTCAGGATGCCGTTTGGGACGGACGCGGCGAGGCGATCGTCTACCGGATCGGCCGGTCCGCTCCGTTGGAGTGGGTTTGGGTTGATCCGGAGCGTTCGATGTTGCTGGAAAACCGGCGCATCGACAATTTTCTCAAGGCGGAACCGGATCGGCGACGGACGTTATTTGGAACCACGTTGGCGTCGATCGTCTCGGAATGGTTCGCGCGCTGGTGGTCGTGGTAATCGAAAGGAGGTACGAGGCATGGTCACAGCTTTACGTGCAGGCTGGCGTTCGCTCGGCAGGCAACGGTTCGCCCTGACGGCGCTGTTTCTGCATCACCTGGCTTGGGGATGGGTGTCGTACCGGTTTTGGCGGTCGGTGGTGGAGCCTTTCTGGCTCCGGTTCCCCGGCGGAGTATCGGAGGAGGCGGAACGGCTGTTTGCGGCGGAGCTCATGTTCAGGCTGTTACGCTCCGGCGAAGTCGCATCGGTACTCGTCGCAATCGTCGCCCTCACGGCGGTCCGCTTCACCCTTCATTCGGCGATCGCGGCAGGCATCGTCCATTCGTTGCACCGGCCGGATCTGAACGCCGGTTTCCGGTTCGTCGAAGGAATTCGCCGCTGGTGGGCTGCATTCGCTGCATGGGATGCGGTCCGACTGGCGCTGTCGGCAGCACCGGCATACTGGGTCTGGCAGGAGGCGCGCGACGCGCTGGTGTCTGCGGGCGAATGGCGCTCGGCAGCAGCCGAGCTTGCGCCCTGGCTGGCGGGCTGGATCGTCTGGACGGCGGCGCTCAGACTGCTGACGCTGTATGCGCAGATCGGACTTGCCGGAGGGACGGGATGGCGAAGCGGTATGGCGGCGGCGCTGCGGAATGCGACGGCTGCTGTCGGCATATGGGCGGCAATCGTCGCCTGCACGGGACTGGTCAGTCTCGCGACGCTGGCCGTCGCGTTCGTATGGGCGGGATTCGGCGCGCTGATCGTTTATCAGGCGGCGCACGCCCTACACGCGCTTCTCCGGCTGTGGGGGACGGCCGCACATTACCGGATTTGGGCGGACCGAAAACGATAGCTCGTCGTCCCGCACCTCAAATCTTCGTCGTCCCGCAACGCCTCCTTACCTCTGCGATTCCGCGGAGGCGTCCAACAACGATGTTTCCGCACGGTCCGGCCAGTCGGTCCCCCGTTCCCACCGCAACACGAACGACTCGTATCGCCGATGCTCCGGACAAACATCCAGACTCCCGAAATGACGCAACACCGCCAATCGCTGCGATTCATGCGCCCGCAGCGCCTCCGCCTTGGCCTCCCAGTCGGGCTTCGTGTCAACGACGACGGAAGCCTTGCGTCCGCTGGCGCGCAATGCGTCGGACAACACATAATATAATTTCTTGACAGACGGACAGCTCCCGCCGACGACCGCCCGCGTGACGGCCAGACTGACAGCGACGTGATCGGGGTGAAAATTCATCCCGTCTTCCGGAAACGTCACGACCACCCGAGGCCGATGACGCTCGATGAATGCGACGATGCCGTCGACGAGCCGTTCCTGTCCGACCTCTTGCAGTTTTCCGTCCGGCAGGCCGAGATGTTCCACGGCGACGAGCCCGAGAACGGCTGCTGCCCGTTCCATCTCTTTTCCCCGGATGGCGGCCAATTCCTCACGGGTGGCGCCGACGGCGTAGCCGTTCTTTTGGCCGGCGTCGCCCCTCGTCGCCAGCAACAACACGGGACGGTGCCCCGCGGCGCGAAGCTGCCGGATCAGGCACGCGCTTGAAAACGATTCGTCATCCGGATGCGCGAACACAAACGCGACCGTTTCTTTTTCGCCTTTTTCCATGACCGCACCGCCTTTCGAAAAGCGCTTTTCGCCAACTGCAAACGGCAGCATACCGCCGCACGTCGATTATCGCACAATTCGCGCGTCCGGACAAAACGTTCCACTTTCGCCGGAGTCTTCGGCTTCTCCGTTCGGCCGCCCGGCCGCGTTCGACCGACGCGTTCGACCGAAAAAATTTTTTCCGGAACGAAGCAGGAAAATCGGTTTTCGCATCGAATATAGACAGGCGTGTGTTGTTTTTGCGCGCCCGACGCGTCGGTCGAACGGTCGCGATTCGACCGGAAGGACGTCGGAACGCCTCGATATTTCGCCGAATCCCCGATCGTCGGGGAACGGGGGAACCGGTTTATGGGGTGAATGGGTGTCCTTTGCCGGACAAGCCGGCGGACCGGATTCGGAAACGGCCGGCAACGCGGGTACCGGCGACGGATTGTAACCGGGGACGCCCTAGGGAGAACCTTCGACCGAACCCGTCAGCTAACCTCGTAGGCGTGGAAGGGTGACGCGGTTTGCCGAAAAAAGCATATCGAGCCGTCTTGTGCACGCTGGCGGCGGCGCTGTTTTTCGCCGGCGTGGGCGTACATGTTTTTGCCGAATCGCGTTTGGACGGACTGGTCGCCGAATTGATCGGAACGCCGTACCGCTGGGGCGGCACGACGCCTGAAGGGTTCGACTGCTCGGGGTTCACCGCCTACGTGTTCGGCAAGCTCGGCGTACAGCTGCCGCACTCGTCGCGGGAGCAGGCCAAGCTCGGCCGGATGGTGGACAAGGCCGACCTGCGGCCGGGCGATCTCGTCTTTTTCAACACGTCCGGCAAAGCGATTTCGCACGTCGGCATTTACGTCGGCGACGGCCTGTTCGCGCACAGTTCGTCGAACAGGGGCGTCGTGCTGACGAAACTGAACGATCCGTATTACGCCAAGCGTTATGTGACCGCGCGCCGCATCCTGACGGACGAGCAGTATCTTTATGCGACGGTCGACGTCGTCGCGGCGCAGCAGGCTGCGCAGAACGCAAGCCACGCGCAGGAAACCGTCGACGCGCTTCCCCGCGCGTCGACGGAGACGGACGGTTCCGCGGATGCGGCGTCGGACGGCGAAGGCGTAACCGAAACGCAGTGACGAACGTCGGCGACTTGCCTCTGTCAGCGCAGCTCCATCGGCACCATAGGCGACGAAAACGGCCAAAACGGACGCCGTGCCGTGACGGCCGTCCGCTTCGCGGGTCGAACGAAATATTCATACGATCGATTTCCACCGGTCGCGGTTCACGGACGGCGTATACCGTCCGGCGACGTCCGCAGCCGGTTTTTTATTCCGAGTTTTTTTGCAACAAATTCGGACCTGCGTTCGTTTAGAAGGTAGATGCTTGGCAAAATCCGCCTCGCCTTTGCGCGTGGCCGGGAGGTCCGCCCCATGAACACGAATGCGAAGAAAAGATGGCGTCACTTGTCGCTGGCGTTCGGCGCCCTGTTGCTCGCGCTCGGTACGGTCGCCGTCCAGCCCGCCGAGGGCACCGACGCAGCGTCGCAGATCCGCGTTATCGTGCGCGGCGAATACGTCCAGCTGTCCGCCCCGCCCGTTCTCGCCGGCGGAACGTCGCTCGTGCCGGTCGACGTCGCCCGAGCGTTCGGCGCCGAACTGCGTGCGAACGATTCCCGTGAAGCCGTCGTCGTCAAAGACGGCCGCACGGTCGTCTTCACCGCCGGGCGGGCGGACATGAACGTCGACGGCCGCTCCGTCCGTCTTCCCGTCGCGCCGCGCGCATCCGGCGGTGTGCTGATGGTCCCGGTGCGCGCGCTAGCCGAATCGTTCGGCCTGTCGGTCCGTTGGGACGCCGCCGCTCGAGCCGTCGTCGTCGACGGCCCGGAGCCGCTGCCGGTCGTCGGCAACGAAAACCGGCTAAAACAACTGCTGCGGCAGGCGGCCGAATCGGGCGGCCGCGTGTACATGGCGCTCGATGCGGTCGTCTCCCGGCAGCGCTCCGCCGCCATCCCGACCGCGAAAACCGCCGAATCGGCAACCGCAGCGGCCGGCGCTGCCGACTACGCGCGGACGAACGTCCAGGTCGAAGGCGTCGACGAGGCCGACATCGCCAAAACCGACGGGAAGTTCATCTATCAAATCGCAGATCGACGCGTTTTCGTCGTCGACGTGCGCGACCCGGCCGCTCCAAAGCTCGCCGCCGTGCTGGAAGATAAAACGGGCTTGTTCTCTCCGATGCAGCTCTACGTCCGCGACCGGCAGCTCATCGTCGTCGGGCAGCAGACGACGCCGGCGTCCGTCGCGCCGCCGACGTCGAAGAAAAAGCCGGCGCCTGACGTCCCGGCGTCGGACGTGTCGATCATGCCCGTCCCGCCGATCGCGCCGGACAAAACGACCGTCAAGGCCGTCGTCTATGACTTGTCCGACCTGAACGGTCTTGCGGGCAATCAAAGCGATACGTCCGGCTCCGCGCCCGACGCATCAGGTTTCGCCGCTCCGAAACCGATCCGGGAAGTCGAGCTGGAAGGCTACTACTTGTCGTCGCGCCTCGTCGGCTCGGCGCTCTATATCGTCGCCAACAAATTCATCGATGTTTACCGCATCACCGAAACAAACGACGTGTCCGACGCAACGCCGATCTACCGCGACACGGCAGTGCAGAGCGGACCGCGGACGATCGGACTGGAAGAATTGCGCTATTTTCCGAATTCCGTCGACGCGAACGTGCTGACGATCGGCGCGCTGGACCTCGACCAGCCGGACGAGCCGATGCAGGTGAGCGCCTACCTCGGCTCCGGCGAAGCGGTCTACGCGTCGCCGCAACACCTGTACATCGCCGTGACGCGGCTCGAGCCCGGCCGCTCCTACGCGGAACGCGAAACCGCCGTCTACAAATTCCGCCTCGACAACGGCCGCGTTTTCTACTCGGCGGAGGGGCGCGTGCCGGGAACGGTGCTGAACCAGTTTTCGATGGACGAATACGACGGCAAATTCCGCATCGCGACGACGGCCGGCGACATGTGGCGCAACGACGCGCTGACGTCGCGCAATAACCTGTACGTGCTCGACGAAAAGCTTGCCGTCGTCGGCAAACTGGAAAATCTCGCGCCCGGCGAACGGATTTATTCCGTCCGCTTCATGGGCAAGCGCGCCTATCTCGTGACGTTCCGGAAAGTCGACCCGCTTTTTACGCTCGACCTGTCCGATTCGACACACCCGAAAGTGCTCGGTCAGCTCAAAATTCCGGGCTACAGCGATTACCTGCACCCGTATGACGAAAACCAACTGATCGGTTTCGGCAAAGACACGATCGAACTGCCGGTCGAGACGTGGGGCGGCAAGACGACCGGTGAAACGATGGCGTTTTACCAGGGCATGAAAATCGCCCTGTTCGACGTCACCGACCCCGAGCATCCAAAAGAAAAGTTCAAGGCGATCATCGGCGACCGCGGCACCGACTCCGAGCTGCTGCGCGACCACAAGGCGCTTCTGTTCTCGCGGGAAAAAGGGCTGCTCGCGTTTCCCGTGCAGGTGATGGAGATCCGCGACCCGTCGGCGAACGACGGCGCACGCAGAATGCCGGCCTACGGAGAGTTCGTGTTCCAGGGCGCATACGTGTACCGGATCGATCCGGTCAACGGATTCCGGTTGCGCGGGAAAATCACGCATTTGAGCGGCGAAGATCTCGCCAAAGCGGGCATGTACGGTTACGACTACGGCAAAGCGATACGCCGTATCTTGTATGTCGGCACGACGCTGTATACGCTGTCCGACCGGATGCTGCAGGCGCACGATCTCGACACGCTCGCGCCGAAAGCCGAGCTCGTCTATCCTGCGCCGGAAACGGGCGCGACGGCGGTGCCGCCGGTTTCGATTCCTTAAAAATAACGTCCGAAATGCGGAAATGACGACGAAGAGGGCGGCGCGGAAAGCGGTCGTATCGCCGCAAGAACCGTGCGCCGCCCTCCGTCCCGTCAGTCCGAAACGATCTTATATTTACGACCGATTCGATCGAGCGTCCGCACCCATCCCCGTCCGAACAAGCCGAGCAGCACCGCATTGGTGGCAGCGTGGGCGAGATCGAACCAAAAACTGGCCGCCGCCAGCGCGACCAATCCCTTCGGCCCGCCGACATCCCACATTTCCGCCGCCACGTAAAGGTTCATCAGCCAGCCGAACAGAAATCCCCACGCAAACCCGAACGCCGCCATGCCGAACCGGCCTGTAAAAAGTCCCGTCCGCCGCAGCCATCCCGCCGTCGCGCCGGCCAGTCCCCAAGCGAACATTTGCCACGGCGTCCAGAATCCTTGTCCGAGAAACAGATTGGAGACGACCGCCGCCGCGGCGCCGACGACAAAGCCGGCTTCCGCGCCGAACGCGATGCCGGCGGTGACGACGACGAACGTCGTCGGCTGAACGCTCGGCAGGGCGGCGAACGGGATACGCCCGACGGCCGCGATCGCCGCGAGGGCGGCCAGCAGCGCCATCTCCCGCGCCGGTACGCTTCTTCGTTCGAAACGCGCGTAAAACAGCGCCGTTGCGACAACGAGCAGCGCCCAACTGACGGCGGCGACGTTTCCGCTCCGGACGATCGGGAAGACGCCGAGCGTCGCGACGAACAGCGCCACGACGATCAGCCAGACGATTATTGTGCGTTCTCGCCGCTTGCGATCCACCATCGCCGCATCTCCTCTTCCCGCACACTCGCTACGCCGCCCCGCCCGGAACTTCCGAACGTCGACCGCCGCGCCACATTGCGAATGATGCGCGCGCGCTCAGGCGCGTAATAAAACATGTCGGAGAAGAACAGATCGGTTTCGCCTTCCGCTGCAATGTCGCCGTCGAACAACAAGGCGCACCTGTCGGCGGCCGAAGCGGCGAACGACAGGTCGTGCGTGGCGGTGACGACGGCGACGCCGAGCCGACATGCCGCCCGCAACACGTCGATGAGCACCCGCCGCGCGCCGGCGTCCAGGCCGAACGTCGGCTCGTCGAGCAACAGAAGGCGCGGCCGGAACAGAAGCAACAGCGCGATCGCCGCCTGCTGCCGCTCGCCTGCGCTCAGATCGTGCGGATGTCGATCCAACAACCGGCGAATGCCGAAAATGTCCGCAAGACGCATCGCCTCGTCGACGCCGCATCCCGCCCGCCGGGCGACGGCCAGCAAATCGTCTTTCACCGTTTCGCCCGCGAAATAGTCGCGCGGTTCGGCGGACAAATATCCCGCAAGAAACGGCCTTTCGGCGTCTTTCCACCGGTGCGGCGGGCGACCGTAGACGCGGACGTCGCCGCGGAGCGGTCGCTCGAAGCCGGCGATCAGGCGAAGCAGCGTCGATTTGCCCGAACCGTTGCCGCCGAGCAGAGCAAGCCATTGTCCCCGGCGGATCGTCAGGTCGAGACCGCGCAGGACGGGATCGTCCGCCGGCGTGTAAGCGAACCAGACGTCCCGACACACGGCCGCGACGCCGCCGAAGTCGTCGCCGACACGGCGGAAAGACACACCAGTGCCGTCCTCTACGACGTCGTCCTCCGCGCTTTCGTCCTTCGCCGCACCGTTTTCCGCATCGCCGTCTTCCGCGGCATCGTACTCCGCAGCGTCGTCCGTTTTCGCCATCGAAGCCAGCCACGCTTTCGCCTCGCGCACCGACAGCGGCAGCCGGTCCGCTTCTTCCGGCCGCCACGGCGTACCTGCGGCTTCGGCGAATTCCAGACAGACGCGCGCCGCCTCCGGCACCATTCCGCAGAAACGGACGTCGTCCGACCTCCAGAGCCGGTACGCCGCCCGCCTCGGCGAATCTTCCCACAGAAGGCGCCCTTCGTCCAGGCACACGACGCGGTCCGCCATCGCAAACGCCGGCTCCGTCCGGTGGTCGGCGCAGACGACGGCAATGCCGTACTCGCGGCGAAGACGGGCGATCGCGTCCCAGAACCGCCCCGCCGATACGGGATCAAGTCGAGAAACCGGTTCGTCGAGCAAGAGCAGCTCCGGCCGCGCGACAAGGACAGAAGCGAGATGAACGAGCTGTTTTTCACCGTCCGACAGTTCGTACGTTCTGCGCCGCAGCAGCGGCGTCAAGCCGAACGCCTGCACCGTTTCCGCCACCCGGAGCCTCATGTCGGCCGCAGGCGTCCCGATTTGTTCCAGCGTCCAGCACAGTTCGGACAACACTTCATCGGCGACGATCCACGCTTCGGGATCACCGGATACAAAACCGACGGTAGCGGCCGTCTCGCGCAGCGGCCACTCCTCGACAGGTTTCCCGCGGAACAGCAACCGCCCCTTTCGTTCACCCGCAGGCGCAAGCCCCGGCTTCATCAAGCGGAGCAGCGTCGTTTTGCCGCTGCCGGACGGCCCGACGACGAGCACGAATTCGCCCGGAGCGACGGTAAAGCCGACATCGGACAGACTGAAGTCTTTCGCTCCGACATATCGGAACGACACGCCTTCCAGACGCATCAGCGCCATTGCTTCTTCCCCCAGGCCCGACCCGCATCGGACGTCTCTGGCGGAAAACCCGACCGCCGCGCATCCCTCGATCCCCGCGGTAAACGGCTCCGCAAAAACCGCAGACGTCCCGAAAAACCCGGGCTCACGAACACCATCGGCAACAGCGCGTAAACCGCCGCCGCCACTGCCGACATCACCGGGTTTTCACCCACAAAAACACCAAAAGCCGGAAGCGCCGCTGCTGCGAACACCGTCGTCCGAAAAGCATCGCCGCGCCGGAACCGAAACCGCCGGTACCGCGTTCTCGGCCCCGTCCCGTACCCCCGCGCCGTCATCGCATCGGCGGTGCGCGCCGTTTCTTCCAGCGCGACCGGCAGCAACAGCCCGAGCAACCGGGCGGTGTTCCGCACCGCCGCGGTTTTTCCCCCGATGGCGTTCGGCGCAATCGCGACGGCCTCGCCGAGCGCGCGCCGTGCGAGCGCGATCTCGCCCAACCGTCGACGGAAATGCGGAACGAACCGAACCGTCATCGCCAAAAGCAAGGCGACGTTCGGCGCACGGCCGGAGGCGACCGACAGCCACGTCTCCGCCGGCACGACCCGCCCGGCCGTCTCAAAAGCCGCAAACGCGGCGCCGATCGTCAGCGCCGCGGCCAGCCCGGCCAGCGCCGATTCGTATGTCGGCTGCCAGCCGCCGATCTGGAACATCACGTGTCCTCCCCGCCGGTTGAAAAGCATGGCGGCGGCGACGAACAACGCCGCAAACGGCAGAAACGTCGCGGTCCATGCCGCCGCGGCGCGGACGCTTTTTGATATGACCGCCATCTGGAGCAAAATACCGCTCAGCACGACAGCAGAAGTCGCAACGTCCGAGCGAACGACCGGCAGCGCGACGGCGATGGCGTAATAGACGACGGCGACGGCGGGATGAGCATACCGGAAAACGTTCACGGCGCCGCCCCCCGCACGTCGCGCCCTCCATCCGTTGTATACAGGAACTCGACTCGATCGCCGGGACGGACGAAGTATGCGCCGGCGCCGACGCTCGGAAAAACGCCGTCTACCCGGTACAGCCAGCCGCTCATCGGACCTCGGTCGAACTCGCTCAGGCCGCCGATCGCTTCGATATAGGCGGTTCGGCCGCGGCCGCGGTATTTCACCGGCACGCCCTGTTCCTGCGCGGCGCGCAAGAGCACGTCGAGCGCCGTGTCGTGCTCCGTTTCGAGCTTCACGCGGACCGGCGCCAGGATGACGCCGCGTGCGTCGTCGCCGATGACGGACACGATGGCGGACGGTTCCACTGCGGCCGTCAAACCGACCCTGCCGTCGTCTCCCGGCGGAGTCGTCCGTAATGAATCCGTCGCCTCTCGAGTCGCGTTTCGAACGGAAGAAGACGGTACGCCGCTTGCGCGGCCGTCGACGGCTGCCGGAGATGTTTTCGGCGAGGGCGTCGCGACCGCCGTTTTCGCCTTCCCTCGGGAAGCCGGCGTTCCGGCTGCGGAACCGTCCGGTTGCTCAGAAGAAGCCGGCGCGGCAGTCTCGGAAACCACGGCGGAAACCGCGGCGGAAACCGCAGCGGGCGAAGCGTTCGCGGATGCGCCGACCGAAGCATCGTTTCGAAGGAAGGTCTTGCCGCCGTTCTCTGCCGGCGCCGGCACGCAGCCAACCGGCGACAGTGCCGCCGCCAACAACGCCGTCGCAAGCGCCGTCTTCAACACCCGACGCGTGCGTCCCGCCGACATCCGCGCTTCACCTCCGCGTTTCCAACACGCGCGCAGCGACCGCCGCCGCCTGCTCGCGCGTCATGGCGCCGGCCGGATCGAACCGACCGCCGCCGACGCCGTCCATCCACCCGAGCGCGGCGACTTCCCGCACGGCCTGCGCGGCATAAAGCGATACGGCCGCCGCGTCGACGAACACCGGACCGCTCGCCGCCGGTGCGCCCGCCGTCGACCCGCTCGACGTCGCCCCCTCCGACGCCCCGTCGCCGCGCACCGCCGCAACGCGGACCGCCCGCGCCGCCCGCACCAGCATGACGGCCGCCTGCTCACGCGTCACCGGACGCTCCGGCGAAAACCGCCCTTGGCCTGTTCCGTCGACGACGCCGAAAGCGCGCGCCGCCGACACCGCCTCGGCAAACCATGCGCCGGCCGGAACATCGACGAACCCGGTTCCTCCATCGGTCGAAGCCGCCGCCGACAAACCGAATAGCCGGACGAGGAGCGCGACGAACTCCGCGCGCGTCACCGGTTCGCGCGGGCCAAACGACGCGTCCGCCCGCCCTTCGACAAGACCGGCCGCCGCCGCTTTCGCCAGCGGCTCGACCGCCCAGGGCGACACGTCGTGCCGGTCGGCGAACACGGCTAGGCGGACGGGGTGACGAACCACCCGCACGACTCCGCCCGGAGCGGCTCCGCCGCTTTCGCTGGCGCCGCCGACTTCTACCGTCGCGCGCCCCGCCGGCAAACCGGCAAAAACGGCTCGGCCGTCCGCATCCGTCGCCGCCGTCCGCCCTCCGACGCGCACAGGGACGCCCGCAGAAACGAACCGGTCCCACGAACCTTTTTCCCAGTTCGGCCGCGTCAGCGTCACCGTCACGGCGAACGGCTCGCCGGGCGACGGCAGGTCGGGACGTATCGAGACAGAATCAACCAGCACCGTATCCGCCGACGCATAGTAAACGACGATCTCGTCGCCCGCTTCGGGACGGAACTGCTCCAGGCCGACTTGCGGATGCACCCAGGCGCCGCCGCGGCGGACGTCGTACAGCCAATAGGCGTCCGCACCGCCGGCGTAACCGCCGATCGACGTCACCATTTTGCCGAAATCGTAAGCCTTGATCTCATACGGTACCTGCGCACGCCGCAACACAAACTCCAGCGCCTCAAGCGCGTCGTCCGCAGAGGTCGCCCCTTCCGCAAGCACGCCGTTCGGGCCTTCGACCCGCAAGCGCACGAAAGTCGCCGTCTGCTCCGGCGCCGCCTTCACCACGAGCCGTCGGACGTCGCGGACGTAAACCGGCGAACCGCCGTTGCGATAACCGGTCAGCTCCAACTCGTGAACGCCGGCCGGCAAACCCGGATCGAATCGCGCCTCGCCCGACTCGTCCGCGACCGCCGTCCTTTCGCCGACGCGGACGACGATGCCGGCGGCCGGACGCGTTTTCAATTGCCAGTCGGCGGGATCGTACCCTTGCGCCGTCACCCGCACCGAAAACGGCTGCCCCGCTTTTGGTTCGGCCGGTTCCACCTCGACGTCCGCCACGACCAGCGACGATGCTCCGTAGTACACGACGACTTCATCGCCGCGCAGAATCGGATAGCTCGCCATCCCTTCGGCCGGAAAAAGCCACCTGCCTTCCCGCCGCACGTTGAACATCCAGCCGTCCTGTCCCGACGCCTCGATTCCGTTGATCGCCCGGACGTACGGCCCGTAGGCGGTCGATTCCGTCTCCACGGTCAGCGTGCCTTCCTCGCGTAGCCGGCTCAGACCGTCCAACGTCGAAAACGCCCGCACCTGCCGATCGACGATCGGCCCGAACGGCCCCTCGACCCGTAACCGGAACGCGACTTGCGGCCGAATTCGGTAGTAAAGCGCTTCACCTCGTTTCTGAAGTTCGAGCGCGGCGAGCGCCATCAGCGCCTGTTCGGTCGCCATCGCGTCGGACGGTTCCCCAGCCAGGTGCGCGAACCCGCCGTCGGCCCGGCGGAACGACAGCAGACGGTCGACCAGCCCGC
This sequence comes from Candidatus Reconcilbacillus cellulovorans, assembly GCA_002507565.1. Classification (GTDB taxonomy): domain Bacteria; phylum Bacillota; class Bacilli; order Paenibacillales; family Reconciliibacillaceae; genus Reconciliibacillus; species Reconciliibacillus cellulovorans. Next base: position 22,810 of record MOXJ01000010.1, on the reverse strand, counting down.
CTTTCGTCCGGACGAACCGCGCATCATCGGCCGGTAAACCGAGAGCCGCAAGGGCGATGAGCACCTGCGCGACGCTTTCGCTTGAACCGCCGTTTTCCGCAAATCCGCCGTCGGCCTGCTGCTGCGCGGCCAAAAACGCCAGTCCCCGCTCGACCGCCTTCGCCGCCGCTTGCTGCGAACGGTACGGTGCAAGCGCAACCAACGCCGCGGCCGTCACATCGACACTGGAAGCCGCCCCTTCGGCGTATCCCCAGCCGCCGTCGGGACGTTGCCGCGCCAGCAGCCAATCGACGAGCGACTGCCGCGTCCATTTCGCGTCGCCGGGTATGTCGTACGGTCCGGCGTCCAGCGCGATCAGCGCGAACACCGCCGCCATCGTCCCCTGGTCCACAAGCCGGTCATGCGTCGCGATCATCCGAATAAGATCGAGACTGCCCGCCCCGGCGGGGTGTTCGCCGACCGCCGCCAGCGCCAGCGCCGTGCGCTCGATGTCCGTCGGGAGCCGAAACGCCTCGGCGTCCGAAGCCCTTCGCTTCAGCGCCTCCACCGCACCCGACGGCACGTCGAATCCGGCGCGCGCCAGGGCAAACACGCCCCAGTCCGACAGCGCATCCTGCGCCAGCAGAAAATCCGCCGCGCCGCGCATGAGGTCGCCATAATCCGCTTGCACGACCGCCCCTTTTGGCACTGCAGCCGAAGCGTCGGAAGCGACCGGTTCCGCTTGCGCATATGCCGAAACAGCCGTCATCACCTGCGCCGCGGCCAACAACACAACCGCCCAAACACGCCATCCGTTACGCCTCACGACCGATTCTCCCCCCGCATTTCCCGAATCGACAACAAAAAAAGCGCACCCCGGCGGATGCGCGGCAAAGGCATGAATAGACCACGGCCCGGCCGACATCCCCTATCCGCGTAGGTCGATGCCGAAAACCGAACGGGCAGGTCTCCTGACTCACGGATCGTCGCCCGCGACGCCGCCTTCCCGTCTCCGTCCGGAAACAGTGGCCTTCCACGCGCGCGGACTCCCCGTTCACAGTGGCGGGACCGTGCCGGATTCGCACCGGCTTCCCTTTTGAGCCCGCGGTCATCGACATTCGCCGTGCTCCGCCTCCCCTGCCGGGCGATCGCACGCAACGCCTCATCCCTCAACCGCGGACACCCGTTCGGCGCCTGTCTTCATCGTAACACGAGGGCGCCGGGCTGTCCAGCCGCCTCAACCGTCAGCCGCGGCGCGCGAAAACCTCACGATCGCCTCCCGTAGCGGCTCGTATCCTGTTTCGTACAAACGCCGGTATACCGCATGCCGACGCGCGTCGGGCCTAACGACGGTTCCGCCGCCGGAGCGGACCGACGACGCCGCCTCCTCCGCAGACGCGAACACCTCCGCACCAATTCCGGCCGCCAACGCCGCGCCGAGCAGCGTCGCCTCCGCCGTCGGCATCAACTCCAGCTCGCAGTTCAACACGTCGGCTTTCGTTCGGATCCAGTGCGGATTGCGCGTTCCGCCGCCGGAGACGACCAGCCGGCCGATCGGACCGCCAGCAGCTTTTTCCGCCGCGCGCCGGATGCTTTCGAGTTGATACGCCGTCCCTTCCAGCACGGCGAGCACGAGATCCGCCTTCGTCGTCTTCGCCGTCAGCCCGACGAACGCCGCCTTCGCCTCCGGATCGGGCTGCGGCGCTCCGCTTCCCGACAAATATGGATAATACAAGATGCCGGTCGGTTCCGGCCCGCGCTCGTCCAGCATCGCCAGCAACCGGTCATAGTCCAGCGCCTCGTCCGCCAGCAGCTTGCGCAGCCATTCGACCGAACCGCCCGACGCCGAATTGCCGCCCATCCAGAACAGCCGCCCCGGCGCGACGTGACAGCCGAACGACAGCCCGGTCTCAAAATCGCCCCGCCCGAGCGGCCGCTCGCCGAACGCGCCGACGAGCGTCTCCGCCGTGCCCATCGAGTCGTAGACGACCCCCGGCCCCACCGCGCCGGCGGCCAACGCAGCGACGACATGGTCGTGCCCGGCGATGCAGACCGGAATGCCGCCGGCCAAACCCGCCGCCCCTTCGACCGTCCTGCCGACCGGCTCAAGCGACGGCACGGCGGGCGGAAACACGGCCGGATCCAGGCCGAAATGCCGGATCCAACCGTCGTCCCACGCCTTCTTGTCGATGCGGAACGCGAACGTCCGCGCCGCCAACGAATAATCGACGGCCATCGCGCCGGTCAGCCGGTAAGCGACATAACCGGCCGCCGAAAGCCAGCGCGAACCGCCGAACGCCTCCGGAAAACGCTCACGAATCCACAGCAGTTTCGCCAGTCCCAGCTTGAAACTGTTGCGGAGCCCCGTCGCACAAAACCGCTCGAACGCGTCCGCCTCCCGGCCGATCCGCTCCGCCTGCGGCTGCGTGCACCGGTCGAACCACGGCATAAACGGCGACCGCGGCGTCCCCGTCGCCGCATCGACCAAGAGGCCGCTTTCCGCCATACCCGCGATGCCGACCGCGACGACGGGCCGGCCGTCCACCCGCTCCAGCACCGCCCGGATCGCCGCCGCGACCCGCTCCCACATTTCCTCAGGGTCATAATAAAGGTAGCCGTCGGGATGCTCCCGCACCGCCGTCGGCCGGCTCTCCGTCGCGACCGCGCGGCCCTGCGCGTCGAACAATCCCGCCTTGCTGTTCGTCGTTCCGATATCGATGCCGAGCAGCAGCATGCCGTCTTCCTCCCCGCCTTTTCGGCCGAACGTCAAAAGTCGATATGGTCGGGATGCGGTCCGAGCCTTTCGCCGCGGTCCATCGCGTCGATGTGCCGCATATCCTCTTCGTCCAGCGCGAAATCGAAAATGTCCGCGTTCTCGCGGATGCGCTCCGGCCGCACCGATTTCGGAATGACGATCACCCCGCGCTGCACGTGCCAACGCAAAACGACCTGCGCCGGACTTTTGCCATATCGCGCCCCGATCTCGCGCAGCGTCGGGTCGTCCAGCCGCCCCTGCATCAGCGGACTCCACGCCTCCGGTTGAATGCCGTGCCGCTTGCAGAAATCGACCAGCTCCGGCTGCGCAAGGCGCGGATGCAGCTCGATCTGGTTGACCATCGGTGCAATTTTACAGGAACCCATCAAATCTTCCAGATGATGAATGAGAAAATTGCTGACGCCGATCGCACGGACGCGCCCCTCGCGGTACAACGTCTCGAGCGCCCGCCACGTTTCCTTGTAAAGCCCCTTGACCGGCCAATGAATGAGGTACAGGTCGAGGTAGTCGAACCCGAGCCGGGCAAGGCTCTCCTCGAACGCGCGGAGCGTCCGGTCATACCCTTGGTCGGCGTTCCACACCTTCGACGTCACGAACAGTTCCTCGCGCGGCACGCCGCTTTCCCGCACCGCCTGCCCGACGCCCTCTTCGTTGCCGTACACCGACGCCGTGTCGATGCTGCGATAGCCGGTCCGAATCGCGAATTTGACCGCGTTGACGACGGGCGCGCCGTTTTTTACCTTCCAGACGCCGAGGCCGAGCCAGGGCATCCGCACGCCATTATTCAGGACGGGTCCGTCCGAAAGCGACAGCGCCATGAGCGGTTTCCTCCCTTGTGGGTTCGTGAAGCCGACGTTTTTTCGACGTTTCGGCAAAAAGTATAAGGCAAAATGCAGGGGAGGGCAAATTGGGCGGTTTGCGGGAAAGCTTGCGGAAGCTCGAAGCAGGAAGGTAGAATATTAGTCGTCATCCTTTCATTTACTTCTCGTTCGGAGGCCCAGACAATCGATGAAGACAAGGATCGGGGAAATCCTTGATTATTACATCCGGTATGAAAACTTGGCCCGTTTCATCGACTATTCTCCGGATCCTTCAGAGGTAGAAGGACAAACTTGGCCGGAAGAAGATCTATTTGATCCCGTCCGTATTCGCGACGTGGTTCGCGAATATAGGAAAAAGCATATTCTGCGCGAGCTCGGTACTACGAACACCAATGACGATATTGAACAGGAAATCGACAAATTTTTAAACGACGAAATCGGACTGGAAGCCGTCCTGGATCGCGTGTCGTCCGACGACACACGACCAAGATTAAAAAATATTATCGAGACCGTAACGGGAGAAATGTCCCTTAACATCGGGTATCCGCTTCTCGCTCGAAACTGGAATGAAAGAAAACCGAAACTTTACCCCGTCGTGACTTTTCAATGCCTTTGGCGGGACGTCGGGGGTCTCGAAGTCACCTCGTTCGTAGTCAATCGGAATGCCTTAGAGATTTTCGCGGCATGTTCCGAACAATGCGAGGTACAGGAAGTCGGAGCAATCTCGGCGAAAAAGTGCGAAGCTTTTTTAACCGAAGCGGAAGCCGTGCGCAATGCCGACATCCGCGCCATCCTCGATCAGCTCGACCGGATCTGGAAACGGCATTTTCCGGACGCTCCGTTCAACCGTCTTGTCGAGTTTTACGAATACGAAAAATGGCGGTTGGTGCCGTTCGCCTTCGTAACCCTGGATAAAATCGAGTCGGTGTCGGAACCGATTTTCCGCCGGGAGCTGACGCGGCTGGCTGACCGGATCAATCGACGGTCTTCGCAGCTGTTGGAGAACTACGTTTTGGGCAACACCGCACGGCGTCCATACTCGCCCGAAGAAAGCATAGGCAGCTTTCACTACGGCAGTTATACGTCCGACTATCCGCTTAACCAAAAGCAATGGGAAATTATAAGCATTATCCCCAAAGTTAAAATATTATCTGTAAGCGGACCGCCGGGTACCGGTAAAACGACGCTGCTGAAAGAATTGATTGCCGACTTCGTCGTCCGCAAAGCAATGGAGCTCATGAGACTGACAGACCGGAGCTGGGAACCGCTAAAAATCGACGACCGCACGATTTACCGGAGTCCGCTCAAAGGAAAAAACCCGTTTTCTCTTATCATTTCCAGTACCAACAATCGAGCAGTCGACAACATCGGCCAAGAGTTGCTAAGAGAAATTTCTTATTTTCCCGGCGTTTCTTCCAATCCGGATTTCAAGGGCATTTTCTGTGCCCGACTCGGCCGGAAGGAAAATATCGATCAATTCAGCCGCGAATGTTTCGACCGCCTCATCAATGAATTGCAAAAAACCGACGATAATGCCGCAACCCGTGTTTTCGAGGAAGTTGTTTCGTCGTTCAACAGTACTTTTCAGGAACTTAAGTCACTGTGCGAAACGCTGGTCGAACACGAACGTCTCCGCGAACAAGTCCGGCAACGTGAAAGCCTCCGCGAGCCGGCCGGCTGGAAAGAGGTGTTCGACCGGGTTCAGATCGCCGTCATCGAAGCAGAAGCCGCCTTGAAAGAAGTCGAACGACAGCTTCAAGACCATGAGGAGCGGTTGCAGCGCCTTATGGAACAAATCGCTGCCGTCCTGCAGGAAGAAGAAGACGGTGAGTGCACGCGGACTGAATGTGAAGCCGGCCTAAGGCAGGCATACAAGGATTTAAATTATTGGAATTCAATTAAGCGATTCCCAAACCGATTACTCAACGTTCTGCCGTCCCGACGCCGTTTCCTAGCGGCCAACCCGTCGGACTCTTATCTTCTCGACGTTCGCATTCGTCCACTGCAACAAAGATTATTGCAAACGGAAGAACGACTTCGGCAGATTCGCTCGACGAAAACAGCACTCGAGCGCCGGGCGGATGAAATGCGGGAGGAGCAAAAGCGACTGACCGCTCTCCGGAATGAGCGCTCCGAACAGCGCAATGAACGCTTGCAACGCCTGGAACTCGTCCGCCGATGGGGCGAAAGCGCGGAGAACATCGCCCGTCTTCTTGAAGAGCCGGAAGCCGACCGTCTGCCGTATTACCGTCTGGTCAACGCGAAGCCGGTGCTGTCGCTGCGCAAGCGGCTATTCGATCTCGCTCTTCGGCTGATTGAAGCCTACATCCGCAAACATCGGGAACCGATCGTCGCCAATTTGCGGGCGTATGGGGACTTTTATTCCGAGCACCGGAAGAAAGAAAAGCAGAAGAATCTATACAGATATGAAATTCATCTGTGGGAGACCTTTTTTCTTTGCTTCCCGGTGGTGACGACGACATTGCATTCGTTTTCCGAACAGCGGTATCCGCTTTTGGCCGAATGGTTCGACACGTTGCTGATCGACGAAGCGGGACAGATTTTGCCCCATTACCTGTGCGCGCCGCTTTATCGGGCTCGACGTGCTATTATCGTCGGCGACACCAAACAGCTGGAGCCGGTTCGGACATTGGCCGCAAGTTTGGTGGAGACCGACCATCAGGACATCTCCATCCTCCAAAACAGTGCGATGGATTACGCCGGTCGCGCCACCGACCGTATCGGCGTCATGTTGACCGAGCATCGCCGATGCGAACGGAGCATCATGTCGTTTTCCAACCGGTATGTTTATGAAGAAAAACTGGAGCTCGTCAAGCCGGACCGCCACGACAAACTGTTCGGAGCGAACCTAGTCGCGTTTGATATCCGCGGCCTGAAAGACGCCTCGAAACATCATAACCACGCTGAAGTGTCGGCTTGCAAAAGGATCGTCCGCATGCTCGCCGACCGCTACGGCCCGGATATCATCAAGGACATCGGCATCATTACTCCCTTTGCTCACCAAAAGAAATTATTGGAAAAAGTATGCCCGGGCGTCGAAGCAGGAACGGTGCACACTTTCCAGGGCCGAGAAAAAAAGATCATTCTCTTCAGTTCCGTGATCGACGGCCGGCATGCGAAAAATCGGAGCCTGGCCGATTTCGTCGGCGGCTCGCCTTATCTGCTGAACGTGGCGTTTTCCCGAGCGAAAGAACAGTTGATCTGGGTCGGAAACGTCGAAGCGATCGAAAAAAGCGACAATTACCTGGCGAAAGCGCTCGGCGAGATTCGACGCCACGGCGTGCTTTACAGCCTTTATTCTCCTGAACAGGAAGCGAACGTTCGACCGGAACAGCGGGCCGAAGCCTACCGTGTTTACGACGATGAATGGCAGACAGAGTCCGGACCGGACACTGACGCACCGTTTGTTCACTCGGCCGAACAGCATTACCGTCTTTTGCTTCAGACGCTGGAAAACAGCCGCCGATTCGTCGGCATCGTTTCGCCCTGGATCGGCGCCGCGGTCGTCGATGACCGACTTTTGTCCGTTTTGAAAGCCGCCAAAATGCGGGGTGTGGACGTCCGCGTCGTTTTCGGGTATCGCGGCGGGCAAGGCATTTCGTTGGAAAATCTTCGCCGTCTGATCGAAGTCGAGTACGAGGGAAGAACCGACGGGGAAAACGCCGAACAGGCGATTCAGGCTCTGCGAGACTGCCTGGGACACGCTCTCCGGTACCGGCCCCCGCTCCACGTGAAGTTGATGTTGGTCGATTCGCAAGTGTTGTGGATCGGTTCACATAACTGGCTATCCAACCGATACGGAAAAAGCGACGAAATCAGTTATCGCATCCGCGATAAAGACGCCATCGAGTATGTGAAAAGTCGGTATTTTTCGGATGATGCCGACTAACCTCCCGCCCAAAAATCAGCCAACGCCGCGACCATCGCGCCCATTCGTTCCTCGGCCGGCGCGACGACGCGCCCGACGCCGCGAGCGCGCAGCGCTTCCGCCGTCACCTTGCCGACCGCCGCGGCGACCACCGGGCCGGCGAACGCCTCAAGCAATCGATCGGCCCGGCCGGTCGCCTCCGCCCGCTCGAACAGAAACCGCACCTGCGGCTTAGCGGTAAAGCAGACGGCATCGACCGCCGCGCTTTCCACCTCGGCGATCAGCGTATCCAGCGCTTCCGGCGCCGGCGGCTCGTGCCGGTACGGCAACACTTCCCCGCACGTCGCGCCGAGCGCTTCCAGCCGCCGCACCAGATCCGGCGCCGGCTCGCCGTAAAATTGCACCGCCACACGGGCCCCGGCCAGCGGATACGCCTCCATCGCCCGCACGACGCCGTCGGTCGTGCCGTCGTCGTCGCGAACGACCGGCTCAAGGCCCAGCCGACGCAGCGCGGCCAGCGCCTTGTATCCGCGCGCCGCCAGCTTCATGCCGCGCAACGCTTCGAGAAATTCCGCCTCCCGGCCGAGCCGCCGCGCGGCCGACACGAGCGCGTCCAGCCCCATGCCGGTCGTGACGACGAACCAGTCGTACGGGCGGCGGATCAGGTCGTCCAGCGTTTTTTCCAGCTCCGCGTCCTCGATCAACACCGTGCCCTGCGCCGGACGCACGAGCGCGACGCCGCCCCAGTTTTCGATCAGGCGGGAGAGCTCGGACGCGCGCCGCGGCCCGGCGATCGCGATTCGTTTTCCTTCGAGACGTTTCATCGGACGTTTTTCGCTCCCGTCCCCGATTCGCCCCAACCGCGTCCGCACGCGGCCGAAGGCGGTAATTCGCGACATCATCAGGAATCAGGATATCATCGCCGACCGCTCGGAGACAAGCAGGTACACCGTGCCGGTCTTCTCGTCCACCTCGACGGGATATGTCCGGACGCAGCCTTCGTCCGGCGGCTGGACGCGGCCGTCGTCGAGGCCGATTTTCCAGTCGTGCAGCGGGCAAAACACGTAACGGCCGCAGACGATGCCTTCGGAAAGCTTGCCGCCCTTGTGCGGGCAACGGTTTTCGATCGCCCGCACCGTGCCGTCCGACAGCCGAAACACGGCGATTTCCTCGTCGCCGAGCCGGACGACCCGCGAACGCTGACACTGAATGTCCGAAAGCGTCGTCACCGCATAACGCCGCAACCGCATGCGACATCCTCTCCTTCATCGTGATCGGGAAAGCCAGCTCCATTTCACCCGGGTATTGGGTATTTTACCCGGGAACGCCTGCGCCCTGGTTTCCGTACTTTATACCGAGCCTTACACCTCGACCGGCTCGGGCGACGTCTCGTACTCGCGCCGCAGCTCCGGATTGTGCACGACTTCGCACCACGGATCCTTTTTCGGCTTGAGCGACTTCTCCAGGCGTTCGAGCAGCGCCTTGCGGTCGGCGGGGTCGGCCAGCGCCTTTTTCACCGTCTCGAGGCCGATGCGCTGGATCCATTCCGACGTCCGCTCGTTCCATTTCGCCGTCTCGCGGTAATATTGCAGGTACGCGCCGCACCATTCGAGCACTTCTTCCTCCGTCTTCACCTTGCACAAAAGGTCGGCCGCGCGCACTTTCGTGCCGCCGTTGCCGCCGACGTACAGCTCCCAGCCGCCCTCGATCGCGACGACGCCGAAATCCTTGATCGTCGCCTCGGCGCAATTGCGCGGGCAGCCGGACACGGCCAGCTTCACCTTGTGCGGCGTCTCCAGCCGCTCATATTTTTTCTCGATGGCGATGCCCATCGCGATCGAGTCCTGCGTGCCGAACCGGCAAAACGTCGAGCCGACGCACGTTTTGACCGTGCGCAGTGCCTTGGCGTAGGCGTAGCCGGACGGCATACCGAGTTCTTCCCAGACCGACGGCAAGTCTTCCTTTTTTACGCCGAGCAGGTCGATGCGCTGGCCGCCGGTGATTTTGACGAGCGGCACGTTGTACTTTTCCGCCACTTCGGCGATTTTCTTCAGTTCCGCCGGCGTTGTCACGCCGCCGTAAATGCGCGGAACGACCGAGTACGTGCCGTCTTTCTGAATGTTGGCGTGGTTGCGCTCGTTGACGAACCGCGACGCGCGGTCGTCCTCGTACTCCTCCGGCCAGAGCATGCCGAGGTAATAGTTGAGCGCGGGCCGGCATTTGCTGCATCCTTCGGGATTTTTCCAGCCGAGCACGTTCATCACTTCGCGGATGTTCGTCAAATGCATCTCGCGGATCGCGCGTACGACTTCGTCGCGGTCGAGCATCGTGCAGCCGCAGATGCCTTCTTTCACCTTCATCACCCGGTCGCCGACGGAGAGCGCAAGCAGCGCCTCGACGAGCGGCCGACAGCCGCCGCAGGAACCGGACGCTTTCGTGCACATTTTCACTTCCTGCACGTTCGTCAGGCCGTTCTGCTTGATCGCGTCGAGAATCGTTTGCTTCGAGACGCCGTTGCAGCCGCAGACGATTTCGTCCGGCGCCATCGCTTGGGCGATCTCTTCTGGCGTCCGCGTCTTGCCGCCGGCGGCCGTGTCGCCGAGCAGAAGCTCGCGTTCGCGCCCGGCGACATTTTCCCCGCTGCGGATAAGCGCGAACAGCTTCGCGTGGTCCGACGTGTCGCCGAACAGCACGGCGCCGATCAGACGGCCGTCGCGGAAAACGAGCTTTTTGTAAATACCCGCGACGTCGTCTTGGAAACGCAATGCGTCCATGCCCGGCTCCTCGTTGAACACGCCGGCGGAAAACACTTGTACGCCGGAGACTTTCAGCTTGGCGGCCGTTACGGAGCCTTGGTATCCTTGCGTCTCGACGCCGGCGAGCCGTTTGGCCAGCACGGCGCCCTGCTCGTACAGCGGCGCGACGAGGCCGTAGACGATGCCGCGGTGCTCGGCGCATTCGCCGACGGCGTACACGTTCGGCACGCTCGTCTGCATATAGTCGTCGACGACGATGCCGCGGTTGACCGCGATGCCGGCGGCCTTGGCCAGCGCGACGTTCGGCCGGATGCCGACCGCCATTACGATCAGATCGACCTCGAGCTCCGAGCCGTCGCGGAACCGGATGCCGGTCGCGCGCCGGCGGCCGAGAATTTGTTCGCTCTGCTTCTCCAGCAAAAACTTCATGCCCTGGCGCTCCAGCTCGCGGCGCAGCATGTTCGCCGCCGTCGCGTCGAGCTGCCGCTCCATCAGCGTGTTGAACAGATGGACGACGTACACATCCATGCCGAGGTTGAGCAAGCCGCGCGCCGCCTCCAGGCCGAGCAGGCCGCCGCCGATGACCGCCGCCCGCCGGTACTTTTTCGACGCTTCGAGCATGGTTTGGCAGTCGCGGATGTCGCGGAACGCGATGACGCCTTCCTTGTCCGCGCCGGGAATCGGCAGCATGAACGGCAGCGACCCCGTCGCGATGATCAGCTCGTCGTACTCCGCGCGAATGCCCGTCTCCGTTTCGACCGTCCGGTTTTTGACATCGATCGACGACACGGGATGTCCGGCGTGCAGCGTGATGCCGTTTTCCTTGTACCAATTCCAGTTGTTTATGAAAATATCTTCAATTTTCATATCGCCCGCCAGGACGGACGACAACAAAATCCGGTTGTAGTTCGGGTACGGCTCGGCGCCGAAAATGGTAATCTCATACCGGTTCGGCGCCAGCTTCAGCAATTGCTCCACGCAGGCGACGCCGGCCATACCGTTGCCGATCACGACCAGTTTTTTCATGGTTTCACCCTCCCGCCTTTTTGGGAAAAAGAAAGGCCCGCCCCGCTCGCAGGGCAGGCTTCGTCGCCTTCTTGCAGCACATCGTCGTGCCATTCGTTGCAACAATCATTATATGCAAACGTCAGATACATGTCAAGAAACATTCTCTTATCGACATTTTGTAGCGGCTGTGTTATATTGTATAACACCAAAAGTCAAAAATCGCAAGGAGCGGGGAGAACCGTGACCGTCGTGGTATGGATTTTGGAAACGGATTTCATCAAAAAAGGCGACGGCTGGCCGCCGGCCGATCCGCGGTTCGAACATCGGATCGCCGCCTCCGAATCGGACGCCGACCGCCTGATCGGCGCCGCGGACGCCGTCATGGTCGCTGCGCCCGCCGCACGCATTCCGCACTGGGCGTCCCATGTGCGCAACCGCCGCAGCATTCCGCTCATTTGGATTTGCCGCGATACGGAGCAGCCGTTGCCCGACACGCTTGCCTCCGACGTCGACGGCGTCGTTCCGTTCGGTGCCAACGCCGACACCCTGCGGTTCGCCGTGCGCTGGGCGGCCTGCATCCACCGCGAGCGCGCGAACTGGCTAGCCGAACGCAAACAGCTGATCGAACGGCTGGAAGGACGCAAATGGATCGACCAGGCAAAAGCAATCCTCTGTGAAATCAAAGGATGCACCGAGGCGCAAGCGTATGAATTCTTGCGCACGCAAGCAATGAACGAGCGCAAAAAAATCGCCGACATCGCCGCCAACATCGTCCGCGTCTACCGGCTCATCCGCGAACAACCGTCTTCACGCTCCGGACTCCTTTCGGGAAAACGACCGAAATCGTGAAAAGCCGGAGCGCCGGCCGACCGTTTCATCCCGTTACCCCGGCAAAGCAATAGCCGGACACCGCATTACCGATGAAAAGGATTAATATGCCAAATTGACGCGACGATTAGAAAGCTTTATAATAATCTTACCAAAACACTCACACTGCCGAAGCGACGGTCGCAGCCTCCTTCGACGGTTCGCTTGCTTCGCGGGCGCCTCTTTCGGCGGTGTGGTGCCTCCGCGTTCTCGATATCCCGCAAGGATTCCGCACACAAAAAAAAGGAGGCCTGGGCGCGATGAAAAGGAATGAACGATTGGCGGGCAACGCGGTTCGTCCGATCGGAGCGAAAATTCTCGACGTCCTGACTCCTGTGGCGGTCCTGAAAGGGGGTTGGCTCTATCTTCCGCTGGACCATCACCGCTGAATTTACCGCCGAAGCGGGAAAAAGCGGAAGAGTCCGCCTTTTCCCCGCTTTTTTATTTTTGTGCTTCCTCAGGCCTTGGAAGGATCGTACGAGCTTTTCAGCGCAACGATCCGGTTGAATACCGGCCGGCCCGGCTGCGACAGCTTCGGGTCGACCGCGAAATAGCCCTGGCGGATGAACTGGAACCGGTCGTACGGCTTCGCCGCGGCGACGTCCGGATCGACGAAGCCGTGCAACACTTCGAGCGACCGCGGGTTGACGCGGGCAAGAAACGCGTCTTCTTCGTTTTCATCCGCGCCGGCCGAACCGTTGGCGGTCACTCCGGCACTAGCGGCGTTTTCGTCGAGGATGAGCGGCTCGTACAGCCGGAATTCGACGGGCACCGCCGAACGCGCGTCGACCCAGTGAATCGTCCCCTTCACTTTGCGCGCCGCGCCGGAACCGCTTTTGGATTCGGGATCGAACGAGCAGCGTATTTCCGCGATCTCCCCGTTTTCGTCCCGGACGACTTCCTCGCAGCGGACGATGTAGGCGTGCTTCAGCCGCACCTCGTTGCCGGGATAAAGCCGGTAATATCCTTTCGGCGGCGTCTCCGTGAAGTCGTCGCGCTCGATGTAAAGCTCACGGGAAATCGTGATCGTGCGCGTGCCCATGTCCGGATTTTCCGCGTTCACCTCGGCTTCGAGCGTCTCGACGCGGTCTTCCGGCCAGTTGACGAGCACGACCTTGAGCGGCCGAAGCACGGCCATCGCGCGCGGCGCCTTCAGCTTCAGATCCTCGCGCAGAAAATGTTCCAGCATGCGCGCGTCGACGACGCTGTTCGCCTTGGCGACGCCGATCGCACGACAGAACGCGCGGATCGCCTCCGGCGTGTAGCCGCGCCGGCGCAGCCCGCCGATCGTCGGCATGCGCGGATCGTCCCATCCGTCGACGGTTCCGGACTCGACCAGTTTTTTGAGCTTGCGCTTGCTCATCACCGTGTTCGTCATGTTGAGCCGCGCAAACTCGTACTGCCGGGAGACGTGCTCCATCTCGCACTCGCGGATGACCCAGTCGTACAGCGGGCGATGATCCTCGAACTCCAGCGTGCAGATCGAATGCGTCACGCCTTCGATCGCGTCGCTGAGCGGATGGGCGAAGTCGTACGTCGGGTAAATGCACCAGCGGTCACCCGTCCGGTGGTGTGGCGCGTGCACGATCCGGTACAGCACGGGATCGCGCAAGTTCAGGTTCGGCGACTTCATGTCGATTTTGGCGCGCAGCACCCGAGCACCGTCGGGAAACTCTCCGGCGCGCATGCGGCGAAACAGGTCGAGGTTTTCTTCGACCGACCGGTTGCGGTACGGGCTCTCGACGCCGGGTTCGGTCAGCGTCCCGCGCGTGCGCCGGATGTCGTCCGCGCTCAGATCGCAGACGTACGCCTTGCCTTTGCGAATGAGCAGCTCGGCCCGTTCGTACATTTCTTCAAAATAGTCCGACGCGAAACAAAGCCGCTCCCACTCGAACCCGAGCCAGCGCACGTCTTCCTGGATCGCGCGGACGAATTCCTCGCTTTCCGTCAGCGGATTCGTGTCGTCGAACCTTAGATGCGTCCGCCCGCCGAATTCGTCGGCCAGCTCGAAATTGAGACAGATCGACTTGGCGTGCCCGATATGCAGATAGCCGTTCGGCTCCGGCGGAAAACGCGTCACGACTTCCCCGACGCGGCCGGACCGTACGTCTTCTTCGACAATCGTGCGGATGAAATTGCTCTCCACGCCCTATCCCCCTTACGGCATTTCACGACCGATACGACGCCGGCGCCTTCATGTCTCCGTCCGTCTTCAACGGCGCCGGGCGTCCAGCGCGCGCCGCGCCAGCAGCAGCGCTCCTTTCAGCCCCGCGTTGTCTCCGAGCGCAGGCGGCACGATGTAGGCGTCGATGCCGCGCGACATTTCGGCCGCCGCGTAGCCGTTCAGCGTTTCGACGACGAGCCGCCGGACGGCCGGAAACAGTTGCTTCTGCTTCATGACGCCGCCGCCCAGCACGATCCGTTGCGGCGACAGCACATAAATAAGAGTGACGCACGCCTGCGCGAGATAATACGCTTCCAGCTCCCACACTTCCGGACGATCGGCGAGGGCGTCGGCCGGTAAGCCCCACCGTTTCCCGATCGCCGGGCCGGAAGCCATCCCTTCCAGACAGTCGCCGTGATACGGGCAACAGCCCGCAAACCGATCGTCGGGATGTCGCCTGATCGGCATGTGGCCGACCTCCGGATGCAGCATCCCGCGTACGAGACGCCCTTCGACGACGACGCCCGCGCCGACGCCGGTGCCGACCGTCATGTAGACAAAATCGCGCAACCCTTGCGCCGCCCCCCACGTCGCCTCGCCGAGCGCCGCCGCGCCGACGTCCGTGTCGAACCCGACCGGCACCCGCAGCCGACGGGACAGTCCGCCGAGCAGATCGAACCCGCTCCAATGCGGCTTCGGCGTGGTTGTCACTTGTCCGTACGTCGGGCTGTCCGCACGAAGATCGACCGGGCCGAAAGCGCCGACGCCGAGCGCCTCGATCGGCTTGTCCGCGAAAAAGGCGGCGACGCGCTCCAACGTTTCTTCCGGCGTCGTCGTCGGAAACCGGACGCGCTCCACGATTTCGCCG
The DNA here is from genome assembly GCA_002507565.1 of Candidatus Reconcilbacillus cellulovorans. GTDB lineage: Bacteria > Bacillota > Bacilli > Paenibacillales > Reconciliibacillaceae > Reconciliibacillus > Reconciliibacillus cellulovorans. The sequence continues at coordinate 7,682 of MOXJ01000010.1, read as the reverse complement.
TCTTCCGTCCCGACGCCGCACACGAATTTCGTGCCGCCCGCCTCGATGCCGCCGAGAAGCATCAGCCATCCCCCCCGTTTGCGCCGCTTGCACCGGCCGCGTCTTCGGCACGGGTCCCGCCGTCGTCGCGGACCGGCCGGCTTTCGCCGTCCGCGCCCTCACCCGCTGGCGACCGCCGGCGCATCGCGTCCAGCCACCGCGCGAGCAGCGCGGCGTAATCGCCCAGGCGGGCGTAAATTTCGCCCGCCAATCTCTCGTCGTACGTATGAACGGTCAGATTCCGGTCGTCCGCCATCTGAAGCGCCCTGACCGCGTCTCCGTCGTCGAGCAGCCCCGTTTCGCGGCACGAACGGATTACACTTTTCGGCGAAGCGACGTCGACGCCTTCTTCTTCAAACAACCAGCTCTTGGCCGTTTTCCACACCGTTTCGAACGTATACTCGAAACGCTGGATGGCCGCGTCCCTCAGCACCGCGTCGGGACGTTCGACCCGGACCAGCTCCTTCAGAGACGCCAGCGCCTTTTCGGCTGTCGCTAACCGTCTGCGCCATCCTTCCACAAAATTCCCTCCCGCTCGACGACCGAGCGAAATACCGGATCGACCGCCGACAGGTCGACGACGTCCACGCGATAAGGAACGTCCGATTCTTCCAGCCGTTCGCGGAGTTTCGGCAACACGTCGGCCGGCAACGGCCGAACCGGCCATACCGCGACGTCGATGTCCGACGAACGCCGCTGTCGCCCGCGCGCCCAAGAACCGAACAACCAGACGCGGACCGGCCACGGTTCCAGTTCGGACAACACCAGCCGCCGCACACGCTCCAAAACGCCTTCCCTCCGTACGTCTTCGGCCCGTCCGTCGCCCACCGGTCATGCTCCCCTCTGCCGGTCATGTCCCAAGATATTGAAAATTATATCACGTCCCGTCCGTCGCCTTGCAATAGCGGGCGGTGGAAAACAAGATTTTCTGCGGATCGGGGCAGAGGCCGGCCTTGTCCACAGCGATGTAACGGATACCTCGCTCTTCCAGGCGGAGCGGGACCGACACGAAACCGAGCCCTTCGCGGAACAGCCGCAATTCGGTATTTTCTCGGCGCAGCGCGTCCAGCTGTTCATCGAGTTTTAAGCTGTTGTTTACCTGACGCGCCACCGTTGCCGCGACCGAACCGCCCGCATTCCACAACAAGAGTGCCGCCAGGCACAATGCCGCCGCGCGGGGTGCAGCCGCCAGACGCGACCGCGCCATCCATCCGCCGGCCGCCGCCAAGGCGGGAAGCCACCAAAGCTGCGGCACATATCGTGCCCACCAGTTTTCCGGATTGACAGCGACCGTCGCCGCCGGCACCGCCGCCAGCAGCAAAACGCCGAGGCCGACCCGGACGTCCGTCGCCAGCATCGTCAGCACCGCGAGCGCCGCGCCGAGCAGCAGCCAGTGCATGTACGGCCCGAACCCGGCCACACGGGTATCCGGATCGAGCTTGCGAAACTCGTCCGGCCGCACGTCCCAGAACGACGAGCGCCGCTCGGACGACGCCGGGCCAATCGGACTGCCCGGCCTCCCCGTCAGCGACAGATAAAACTTGTCCCATTTCGACCGCCCAACGAAATCCTCAGGCATGTTAGCTGTTACAATATCGATTTTTCCTTTACCTTCTACAGGATAAAACGGATGCCCTTTGCGCACCGCATTCGTTACGTACGGATTGAACCCGAGCACCGCCGCACCGACGACACCGGCCGCCGCCAAGGCGCCGACGGCCTTCAGCCAGTCGGCGGTACGCCCGCGCGACCACGCCCTCCATCCTTCATACACCGCGAACGCCGCGCCGAACAACGCGGCATAGACCAATGCCGTAAACTTCACGTTGACCAGCACGATCGCCGCGAACATCGCCGTCGCCAGTGCTCCGCGGTCCCGTGCGACCGAAAAACGCGCCAGCGACGCCGCGTACATGAGCAACAGACTGCCGAGCAAACCGTCGTTGTAATAGGTGAACAGCTGCGCCGCCGCCACCGGATTGGCAGCCGCCGCGAACGCAACGACGAACGCCGCCGCCCGCGTCGCCCGCGGCGCCGACCGACCGACGCCGCCGAGTTGCGTGCCCCCCCGTTTTCCGGACTCCCGTCTTGCCAGCCATTGCGCCGCCAACGCGTGAGACGCAAAAAAAGCGCCGGCCGCCGCCGAGAGATTAATCGCTTTGCCCGCCTCGATCGTCGGGACGAAAGCACAGATGTAGGCGGCGATGAGCCAGGAACCTTTCGGATAATGTTCCACCCACACCGAATCCGGGTACTCCGGATGGTACAGCGGATTCCAGCCGCGAAGCAGAGCGTCGACGGCCAGCATATGGTACACCTGTCCGTCGTAAGAGGTGTCCATCACGAACACCGCCGCAACGACCGAACCGGCAAGAACCACCGACGCCGACACCGCCGACGCCGCCGATACCCGGACGCCGGTTCGACGCAGCGCCCACGCCGCCGTCGCCGTCAAAACGGCCGTCAACCCGCCCAGCGGCCACGCATCAAGCGGCAGCGCAAACAAAAGCGAAAGCCACCCCGCCGCCAGCGCCACCGCCAGCGCTGCCGCGATCACGAGCGCCGCGCCGCCGCTGGTCGCCCCCACCTTTTCCCGCAACACCTCGAACTCCTCCCCATCTCAAAACCAGATCAGCACCACAACGACCGTCACGCCGAACAACAGCATCGCCGCCACCATGCCGCGATCCTGGAAGACGAGTTCCTCCGGCTTGCCGCCTTCCCCGAGCGCGTACACCAAATATAAATACCGAAACACGCCGTAGATGACGATCGGCACCGTCCACATCAGGTGCACTGACCGGCCGGACAAAAACGTAAACAGCCCGTAAGAAAGAATCGCCGCCGTCGCCGCCACGACAAGCAATTGATCGAGCAACGTTTCCGTATATCGTTCAAGCACCTTGCGGTGTTCGCCGCGGCCGCCGCGCAAAAGCAGCCATTCGTGCCGCCGTTTTCCGATCGCCAGCAAAAGCGACAGCACAAACACGCAAAACAGAAACCACGGCGTAAACGGCAGCCCGATCGCCAGCACACCGCCGAGTGCGCGCAGCACGAACCCGGCGGCCACGAGCATGATGTCCAGAATGACCTCATGCTTCAACCACAGCGAATACGCAACGTTTAGCGCGAAATAAACCGTCAGCACCGTGCCGAACGCCGCATCCGCCGCAAACGCTGCCGCGATCGACAACGCGAGCACCGCCGCACCGAAGGCAAGAGCCGTCGCGGGGCGGAGACGACCGGACGCCATCGGCCGGTGGCGTTTCTCCGGATGAAGCCGGTCCGCCTCCCGGTCGACGAAATCGTTCAGAATGTAGACGCACCCCGACACCAGCGAAAACAGCACGAACGCCGCCGTCGACCGTACGATTTCTTGCAGACCGACCTTGTCGGCGGAAAACACGAGCGCGGCGAACACCAGCGCGTTTTTCGTCCATTGCGCCGGACGCATCTGCAAAAAGAGCCATTTCGCCGTTTCCACGTCGCCTCACGCCTGCCCCCGTCTCGACATGCCCAAACCTTTCAGATACAGATCCGGAACCGTCAGGCGGGTTGGCCGTCCGTGATCATCGTGCTCGTAAACGATAAGCACGCCGGCTTCGACCGCGGTTTCGAAAATTTCCGGATCCATCACGTCGGACGGCACGGAATGATAGTCGAAAGGGGCCGTCTTGCCGTACAAGGCTTCAAATAACGGCTTCAACTCTTCGTACTCTTCCGTAACCGCCTGGACGGCTTCCCCGGAAATTTGATGAAAAGCCTCGATCAACAACTTCGACCGAATGATCGACCGCTCGTGCGGACTACGCGCGTGTTCTTCGCGTTCCAGCTGGACAGCCTTATCGAACAGCTGAAGCAGATACCGGGGACTGCGGTTGCCTTTGCCGTCGGACAGCCGCGACCAGATCCAGTTGCGCGTATAGGCCGTTTTTCCACCCCGCATACGTTCGGTTACTAACACATGAAAAACATCCATAACCTGTTCTTCTGTCCAATTATCCACATTATCAGGAAGGACAACTTTTTTCACATTTGAAAAATGCTTTTGCAAATCCGAACGGACTGGATCTTGATAAATTCGTTTAATCAAGGTTTTATAAAACTCAAACATGTTGTTCCACTCAAGCGTCATCGTTCTTCCGTACAAGTGACTTTTATTTTCAAAAACAATCTTCTCCCAAATATCCTTCCTAAGGAAAATCTTTGCCTGTAATTTATCTAAATCACTTATCGAATTCCAAAAATAAAATAGACCTGTCAAAACACGGCTTCTTCTTTCTTTTTGTTCCCTTTCGATGCCGAAATCCCGGTCAAGCCCGTCCCACAACAGCACGATCTGTCGATCCGATCGTTCGTGAAGTTGCCGGAACGTCTCGTCAAGACGCGACGATAAAAACGGTTCTTTCAAAAGAAGACCTAACTTCTCTAAAAAGAATCTCTTATTTGAATGCTCCAAATTGTCCTTGATCCACGACCGCAACGCCTCATCCGACAAAAATAGAAGCATGGAACGAAATTTTTCGCATATCTTGAGGAGAACGAACAACTTCCAGAAAATCGTCCAGTTCCGCTCCGGAAGCATGGTCTCCACAGTCGGCAAATCTTCTTTTGAGATATGGAAAATTTTGTCGTTTTCGGGCTTCGAATGACGAATCACGACACACTGATCACCGAACGTTTCCTGCAACATGCGGAAAAGCGCCGATTTCCCCGTCCCCTTCCGGCCGAGAATCAACGCCGTCAACGGATCCGTCGCCTGTCGGTAGGCTGGTGTTTTCACGTACACATCCGGCAGGTTGGGCTGGTCTTCCGCGATGCCCGTCTGGATCTTGATCGCATGCAGCCACGACTCTTTCACCCGTGCGATCCAGTTTTGATCGCCATTTTTCTCTGTTTCTTCCTGATACTCGATAAGATTGTCGATCCAGTCACAAATCTTTTCGTATGGATTCCACAATCGTTCATCTCCGAGACTGGCCGAAAAGGCAATCTGTTCATTATAAGACACCGCCAAAAAAATGTCGTCGGCCGACAGGTCAAACTCGGACACCCCGCCGGGTTGCCAACGTTTCAAAATTTCATCGACATATTCTCCGATCCACTCTTTTGCCCGACTCTCAACGATCCGGTTCTTGACGTCGCTCGGCGGAATCATGCCGGCGACAAACCGGATTTCCGGCGTCAGACCGCGCTGGTTGCGGGAAGACAAAAGGCCTTTCGCCAAAAGATCAAGCCCGTCTTTCGTCTGGGGATGAGGATGGAACACAATAATCGCCACGTCCGAGAAACGGAAAAGAAGCGGCGCGCTTATATCCGTCAGCCCGGTTCGTGCGTCGACTAGGATAAAATCCGGTTTCGGCACCAGCTGCTGAAGCCTGTCGAACAATGCGGCGAGCGGATTGTCCGCGAGGCGGAAATAACGCGGCATGTCCACCGATTGCAGCTGTTCCAGATACGACGGCCGCAACTGACCGGCGGGCAGTAGATACAGATTTTCATCGACTTCCATCAAATAGTCGCGCACATCGACATTCTCACCTGTCTCAAGCCGGTTCAGCAATTCGACGAGGCCCGCCTTTTGACGTTCGGACTGCCACTTGACGCCGAACAGTTCCGGCAAGCCCGGCGCTTCCAGGTCCATATCGACCGCAATGACGCGCCGCCTGCGCCGAGCGAGTAGCCGTGCAGCCGCGACCAAAGCGGTTGAACGGCCGACCCCGCCCTTAAACGAATAAAATGTGACGATCGGCGGTCGGGGCAGATCCTCCGTAGCAAATTCGATCGACGGCTGTTCCTTGCGTTCGGCGACGGCATGAGCCCAGAACGGTAATTGTTCTGGTTCCAGATCAGCCAGATTCGTCCCGAACCACTCGTCTTCTTCAGGCGTCAACAGTTCCACAAAGCGGAACGTTTCATCATCGAGCGACAGTCCGATCCCACGCAAAGCTTCATCGACCATGCCGCGGCGATCGGCCGATTCGTCTGCAAACATTTCCGAGACGATCTTCAGATTGATGCCGCGATGGCTGTGAGGCTGCACAATAACCCGGGAATTCGGAAAACGCCGCGTCAACGCGTCGCGAATGTTCGCAATGTCCGAACGCTCACCCATTCCGCCCGCCTCCCTTTTGCACTCAAACCGAACGGCTATTTATCATTTTGTACAGCCGGAGAGCCAGATGAAACAGCTCTTTTGCCTTTTCTTTTCTTCCTACGAACTGATCGGGATGATACCTCATTTCAACTCTCCATTCCTGCTGGAACCTAGAAAAATCTTTTACATACGCGCCGAAACCGGCTTGTACGGCTTTATCCACGAGCCGATTATGGTCGAACCATATTTCCTTGATACCCTTATCCTTGTCGAAACCCGGCACGTCATGAAGATATTGAACGTGCGGATACTTGTCGCAATACGCGTAAGCTAGCATACATTCCAACACGAAACCGCACAGATAGACCGCGGTATGCCAGCGCCCCTTGTCTTTTAGAATCCCAGCTTCGGCCAGCCGCTGGCGCGCCGCCTCCCGATACACATCCTTGCGGAAAGTTTTGCGACTCTCGCCCAAATCTCCCACTCCCCGCATCCATGCTCACCCCTTTTTCATTCTCCACCGCTGACCAAAATCCTTCCTGCCGACGACGGCAAAGGGCCGGACCGTCCACCGGCGGCGATACTTCCCCCGCCTCTTAGTCCGCGCACCGCCGCCTTCCTGTTTTCCAGCCGCCCGCCGTGATAAAATGAAAACCGAGGTGATCGCCGCATGCACATCGACCTTTCCGGCAAAACGGCGCTCGTCACCGGCGCAAGTTCCGGCATCGGCCGCGCCATTGCCCTCGCGCTGGCGGCCGCAGGCGCCAAAGTCGCCGTCAATTACAACCGGAGCCGCGCCGACGCCGAAGCGGTCGTCGCCGACATCCGCAAAGCCGGCGGCATCGCGGAAGCGTTCCAGGCCGACGTCACGTTCGTCAACGCGATCGAAACGCTCGTCCGCAAAACGGAGCAGGCGCTCGGACCGATCGACATCCTCGTCAACAACGCCGGCCACCTGATTCGTCGCGTCTCCAACCTAGAAATAACCGAAGATTTGTACCATCAACTGATGGACCTGAACCTGAAAAGCACCGTTTTCATGTGCAAAGCCGTCCTGCCCGGCATGATCGCCCGCCGCCGCGGCGTCATCATCAACATGGCTTCGATCGCGGCGCACCACGGGGGCGGTTCCGGTTCCAGCGTCTACGCCGCCAGCAAAGCCGCCGTCATCGCCTACTCCAAAGGGCTTGCGCGCGAAGTCGCGCCGCACGGCATCCGCGTCAACGTCGTCTCGCCGGGCTTTATCGGCAACACCCGTTTCCACGAACGGCTGACGCCCGAAGACGTCCGCCGCGCCACGATCGCCTCGATCCCGCTCGGCCGCCAGGGCGAACCGGAAGACGTCGCGGGCGCGGTCCTGTTCCTCGTCTCCGACCTCGCGTCGTTCATCACCGGCGAAACGATTGAGATCAACGGCGGCGCGCTGATGCGGTGACCGGCGAATCGAATCGAGTAGGAGGGGGCGGCTAGCCCCCGTCCTCTCACACCACCTAGCATGCGGGTCCGCACTAGGCGGTTCCGAATGGTTGACGAAATGCCAAATAGC
>MOXJ01000009.1 GCA_002507565.1 Candidatus Reconcilbacillus cellulovorans | reverse complement strand
GCGAAGTCATTGGGGGATTGAAAATGGGCTCCATTGGGTGATGGATATGACGTTTCGGGAAGATCAGCTACGGATTCGAAAGCGCAACGCGGCGCAGAACGCGGCGATCTTGCGGCGGATGGCGCTGAACTTACTGAAGCGGGATACGACGGTGAAGAAGAGTTTGCGGCAAAAACGGAAGTATTGCGCCTGGAACCCTGAGTATTTGATGCACATTTTGTCGTTGGCTCCGTCGAGCCCCTAATGCGATCGCCCTGACCTTCTCCCGACACCCGGCTTGACAATCCTCATGTGGATGGTTGAAAATGATATGATGTGGAGGGAATCTCTGGTCGAAGCCTTGTCCGGTAAGCCGGACATCAAAGTCGTCCGTCTTTTTCCACGAAGCAGGATGTGCTTTGCAGGACGATGTGTCGAAACGTGAAACGATCTACCGTCAAGCGTTTGGTCAAGACTATTACAAATTCAATCTTGTTTTGAAAAACATGGCTCATCGGTTTTCCATTTACCCCTCTTTCCCTTCCGACTTCCCCCGATTCGTGCGGGAACGCGAAAAAAGGCTGGTCGAAAATTTCGAGTACCTGTACAAATTCGATGCCGATTTCAAAAACCCGGATGTTCTGGTGTTGGGCCGTTTCGGTTCAATCCATGAAAGAATGGAACGGCAAGGTTTTGTCCATGCTGACGATTTACGGAGATCCTTCTTCCCAAGCAAAGCCCGTCATCGGAGACCGGCTCTTCAACTTCCGCATCCCCCGCCGCATCCGCTTCCACAGCCGCTGCCGCAGGCCGATCCGCCGTCGCCGCCTGCGCCGCCGTCGCCTCCGGCTCCTCCGCCGGCATCAGAAGAAACATCCGTCCGGTCGGACGGACTGTCCGCCACCACGAACGGAACACCGCCGTCGCCGTCGGAAGCATATTTCGGTTTCATTTCGTCGGGCACGTACGGTTCCATCCTCGCACCGACGCCGTCGGGATCGAGCAGCGAATAAGCGACGAACGCCGCCGCGACATGGCTGAGATCGAACCCGCCGGCGATTCCGGCCTTTTCCCTCTCTCCGTCCGGCCCGGAAACACCGCCCGACGCTGCGGCCGCCGCATGCTCTCTCGCCTGGCGGATCAGGACGTCGATCGCCTGCCGTACGTCGGAATCACGGGCTGCCAACGGACCGTTAAACATCGTTTCCAGCAATGCTTCATCCGAAGCCTCATGCAACCGGCGAACGCGCTCTTGTCCGAGCGGAAACCGGAAAAAGCCGTTCCACATTCGCCCGCTCCACGGCATGAGCAGAAAAAGCTGCGTATACACCCAGTCGAACCACGCCTTCTCCTCCGGCATCGGCGTCCGGGCGTCGTGCGGCGCATGATGGATGAACGTTCCCGCCAGCCGATCGCAGAACGACTGGTAATCCCGCGTGAACATCAGCATTTCGTGCCAAACTTCGTCCGCTTCGTCGCTGAACATCGGCACGCGGCCGAGCACAAGGTTCATCAGGAAGTACCGCTTCAGCTCGAAAAATGCCGTCTCGAACCGCTCTTCCGTCCAACCCGGCCGTTTGGCCAACACCCGACGTTGAAGACGCTCGCGGTACTCGGGATCGAGTGCGGCTTCCAGCCTGTCGGCAAGCTTTTCGAACGGCTCGACCGGCCGCACGCCGAGACGCGGCGGCAATGCAGGCCGTTCAGCCGCGGGCCCGGGCGCCGTCGAAACGGAATCGGCCCGGCCGCCGCCGTCGCCGCGCGGCCGCAAACCGTCCCCCTTTTCGCCCCCCGCTGAAGAACGCGACAAACGACGTAAACGATGCCATGTCGAGATAGAAAATCCGGCCATCAACACCAGCAAGACGGTCAACGCGGTAATCAGAGCGTCGCGCATGGAACGGAAACCTCCTGGCGTGGAATGATCGTTTTTTTCCATTATACCTTTATACCCTGCCTTTTAGAAAACACCAAGCTTTCCCCCACCACTGCCTAAGCTCCCGCCGATGCGCGAACGCCAACAACAACGCATTGCCGCACCAAGTCCAGCCGAACGCCGCCGCGAGCCCGCGCAGCCACAAATACGCGCCGACCGCCAGCATGCCGCCGACGATCTGCAGCGCGTCCTCCTCCGACGTCGGCGCCTTCCCGCTGTGCGCCGCCCGGAACGCGACGGCCAATACCGCCAGCACGACAGCATACGCGAGCGACACTTCAAAATCGGTCAGCGCGCTCCAGACGCCGAATGTCACCGCCACACCCTTGCCGCCGCGAAAATGAAGAAACGGCGAAAAGATGTGTCCCGCGACCGGCGCCAACGCCACCGCAGCCGTCGCAAGACCGTCCCCGTCGCCGTCCGTCAGCAGCGTCACCGGAAGATATCCTTTCAAAAAATCGAGCACCACGCCCGCCGCGCCGAACCGCGCGCCGGCCGCCCGCCACAGGTTGAAAGCGCCCGGGTTGCCGTCGCCGACCGCGCGCAAATTTTTGTCCGCCAAAAGGCCGAGCCAGTACGAAAACATACACGCCCCCGACAGAAAAGCCGCCGCGACGCCCCACCATCTCATCCGCGCCGTTCGCCTCCCACCCGGACGTATCGGCCTTTCCATCTGACGCGTCCGAACAGCCCGACCTGACACAGCGAATAAACCATAACGCCGAGGAAAAACAAAGACGATACCGCGTGCACGAGCGGCACGAAAACGCCGAACCGCCCGGCGTATTTTAAAAAATAGGCGATTTGGGCCGTATACAGCGCATAACCCGCGGCCGCCGCCCATCCGACGGGCCGATCCCACCACCAGACCGCCGTCTCCGCGACGATCAGCCCTGCCGTCCAGACCGCCGACAGGCCGAGCGTCGCGCCGCCCAAAAACGACGGGCCGAGCGCCGCGCCTTTGCCGAATCCTTCGATCGCCTGGCCGAGGCTCCTCGGGTACATCCGGAACCGGACGTGGCGCCAGCCGAGAAACCGGCGGACCGGGACGCCGGACGCCGCGTACCGGGCGCCGAGCGCGACGTCTTCCAGCACCTCGGACCGGACGGCCGCATGCCCGCCGACTTTTTCATAATCGCCGCGCGACGTCGCGATGCAGGAACCGTACAGCCCTTTGCGCGGACTGTTTTCCTCAAACGGCGACACGAACGCAAACATGCCGAGCAGGTTGAACAGAAGCGCCGGCCGCTCGTGCCATTTCGCCGTGACGTGGTACGGAACGGCCGACACGACGCCGCCCCCGGCTTCCAGCGCGGCCGCCAAACGCTCTAGCGCGTCCGGCGCCAGCTCCACATCGGCGTCGAGAAAAACGAGCACGTCGCCCGTCGAGGCGAGGTATCCGTTCCACGCCGCCCAGCACTTGCCCGTCCACCCCTCCGGCAGGGGCGGATTGTCGACGACTTTCGCGCCGAACCGCTCCGCGATTTCCCGCGTCCGGTCTTCCGACGCGTCGTCGACGACGATCACTTCGTGCGGTGAAAACGTTTGCGAACCGAGCGACTTCAGAAGCGTCGGCAACCGGTCTTCCTCGTTGCGCGCCGGGATGATGACCGACCATTTCCGCTTTCCCAACCGAGCCGCCGGCGCCGGTTCGGGCAGCGTTTTCGGACGGAACAGGACGAACCCGGAGACGACGCCGGCAACCGTCAGGACAAAAACCGCGATCGCGACCGCCACGGCGATCCCCCTCTTTCCGTTCCCCTTTCATGGTCAAATGTCTCACCTGAAAGGTTCCTGCTTCATCCACCGGCACCGGCCGAAGCCTGCCACCTCCGATGTCCACAGGCGTCACTTCCCGCCGAACTGGCGGTAGGCGACCCGGCTAGCCAGCCAGGGCCAGCAGGTTTTTCGCCGCATTGGCGTCCCGGTCATGGTGCGTGCCGCAGGCCGGGCACCTCCATTCCCGGATCCAAAGCGGCATCTTGTCCAGCACGTGCCCGCAGCCAGAACACGTTTTGCTGCTGGGGTAGTACCGGTTCGCTACCTGTAGTCGGCCCCCGTACCATACGGTTTTGTAGGCCAGCATCCGGCGAAACTCGCCCCAGCCCATGTCGGCGATGTGCCGCGCCAGCCGCTGGTTCCCCAACAGGCCGGCCACATTCAGATCCTCCACTACAATCACCCGTTTGGTTTTCGCAAGGTGAGTGGACAGCTTGTGGAGGAAGTCCCGCCGGATGTTGCGGATGCGGCGGTGCAGCCGGGCCAAACGAAGCGCTGACTTCTTCCGGTTGTGCGAACCCTTCTGCTTGCGACTGTGCCGCCGCTGACGGCGGCGCAGGATGCGGAGATACCGTGCCAACGGCCTCGGGGCCTCGACCTTCTCCACTTCTCCGTCGCTGCTGGCGATGGTGGCGAAATGGCTCAGGCCCACGTCCATGCCGCAAACCGGCCCCTCAACGGGCGCCGGGTCCGGTATGTCCTGCTCCACCGTCAAGCTCACGAACCACCGGCCGGCTTCCCGGCTCACCGTGGCCGAAAGAATGCGCCCTTGCACCGCCGGTGCTTCCTTCAGCCGAATCACGCCCAGCCGGGGCAGTTGCACCGCACGGTCTAGAACGTGGATGGCCCCCGTCAACCGGAAACGGTCGTCCCGCCCCTTCTTCTTGAACCGTGGGAAGCCGACTTTCCGTCCTTCCTTCAGGCCGCGGAAGAAGTTGCGAAACGCCCGGTCCAGATCCCTGAGCGCCTCCTGCGGCGCACATTTGGACACCTCATACATCCACGGAAACTGGGTTTTCTTCAGGCGATTCAGTTCCCGGTGTTGCTCCATCGCGTTCGTGCCCTTGCCTGTCTGCCGGTAGAGTTCCATCCGCCGTGCCAGGCCCCAGTTGTAGGCGAACCGGGCGGCTCCGGCGTGCTTCGCAAGCAGGATGCGTTGTTGAACGTTGGGGTCAAGTTCGTAACGGTAGGCACGGTTCGTCGTCATTCTGGATGGCCTCCTCAAACCCGAATCGCATCAGGCGATCCCGGTGCTCCACCACAATGGTCTTCATCTTTGGGTCCGCCAACAACTTCATCAACTTCGGACGGTGCCCCCTCGCCCCCATCATACCGCAACAGCGGCCGGATGACTAGAGCGGCTTTTCGACGGCCAAAATCGCTGATCGGAACAAATCCCCTCGAAGGAAAAAGATCCAACTACATCAACTAAATCACTTCTATATTATATAGAAACTGGATGAAAGGTTGATCAGCATAAATAGTTCCAGTTAGCGTCTGATATGTCATCTCCCATCTTCAATTTAAAATCAAAAACCTGCACCTGCGCTTTTAACAAATGTCATTTGACAAACATTATTCGGCCCGGACCTGCAGCCAAACCCGCGAACCAACGATTGTGATATGATGGAGATACACCTCCATAGAAACAGGCGGGGGATCGAAAACAATGCCTCAATCGATGTTAGGCAGATTGTTTCCATATATTTGGCTGATTTTTTCTGTTGATCCCAATCGTCGACTTGGCAGACGAGACAGCGTGGAAACGAACGATTGGTTATGCGCTATTGATATTGTTTTTGTTCGTATATGGGCGTGTCTGTTTCGCTATGAAAGCGGATTGGCCGTCGGCGGCAGCTCTTATTCTTTTCATGGAAGGGTTCGTGTTTCTGCTGTCGCCCGACTACTCGAATATGGGTTTTTATGCTTCATTCGCCATTGACAAGATGACTACGCGCAAATCCGTTCTTTCTTGGACGGCAATTCTTGACTGGGACATGTCTTCACAACGCTCGTAAGTCGGCCGAGTCCGCTGATCGAAAATATGTTATCACTATGTTTAAGAGAAGCGGTCACGAATGTGGTCAAGCACAGCCAGGCTTCCTTCTGTACAGTTAAAATTCGGAACAAATCGAATGTTTTCGTCTTGGAAGTGTCCGATGACGGCGTCGGATTGCCGACAGACGCTTCGGCGCGCGGCCACGGCACTTCTGGTATCCGCGATAGAATCCAATGGGCGGGCGGAACCGCCGAATGGTCGTCCCAGGGAGGAACCCGTCTAGGCGAAGCGGGGGACGGTATCGAGGCGCTCGCGCTCATTGAAAAGAAAGTGCCCGATTTGTGCTTGCTCGACATCGAAATGCCAGGAATGAACGGGATCGAAGTGGCAAAAAAACTGAAACGAGGAATCGCTGCGGAAATGTTTCTCTCGCAAGGAACCGCCCGCAACTATCTTTCCGCCGCCATGGACAAATTCGGAGCGAAAAACCGCATGGAAGCCATTCTCGAAACAGAGCGAAAAGGATGGCTGTGACGCGCCTAGAGCGGCTTTTCCGTCGGACCGCCGACCCGATCGACATATCCGGCGGATTTCCGCACTTGTCGGACCAACAACGCTGAACCCGCGCAAAGTGCGGCGACCAGCACCGCCCATACGACGGCCGAACGCCCGGTATGAACTGCTTGCAGCCACAGCGTCAGCGCGACCAGCGTCGCCGTCAGCGTCGGTACCGTCAGCGCGACGCCGACTTTGACGTACTCCCGCCAGCCGACGCGCAATCCTTTCCGCGCCAACACGTGCAGCCAGATCAGCGTCGCCAGCGAGCCGATCGGCGTCATCTTCGGGCCGATGTCGCTGCCGATCACGTTCGAGTAGATGAGCGCCTCGCGGATTGCCCCGTCGACCGGCACGGCCTTGACGGCCAGCGCCATGACCATGACCGTCGGCAAATTGTTCATGACCGACGACAGGACGGCCGCCAACCACCCCGCCGTCATCGCCGCAACGAACGTCCCGCGCTCCGCCGCCCACACCAGCGCGCTCCCCAACATCTCCGTCAGGCCGGCGTTGCGCAGGCCGTAAACGACGACATACATGCCGACGGCAAACGCAATGATCGCCCACGGCGCGTTGCGCACCACCCGTTTCGGGGCGACCGCCGGACTGCGGCGGACAAGCCAAAGCAGCCAAACAGCCGCCGCCCCGGCCACCAGCGACACCGGAACCCCGAACCGGTCGCCGCACACATAAGCCGCCGCCAGAACGGCCAACACGACCCAGGCCTTGCGAAACAGCGCCGCATCGCGGATCGCCGTCTCCGGCGCCCGGACCGAATCGAACCGGTAACGCGCCGGAATATTTCCGCGGAAATAAACATACGCCGCTGCCAGCGACACGGCCAGCGAAACGAGATCGGGCACCCACATCCTGGCCGCGTATTCGGAAAAACCGACGCCCGCCACGTCAGCCGCGATCATGTTGGTCAGATTGCTGACGACGAGCGGAAGCGAAGTCGCGTCGGCGACGAAACCGGACATGAGCGCGAACGCCAGCACCGTCTTTTCGGCGAAACCGAGCTCCCGCACGATCGCCAGCACGATCGGCGTCATCATGAGCGCCGCCCCGTCGTTGGTCAAAAACGCCGACACCGCCGCGCACAGCACCGCCGTCAGCGCGAACAGCGTCCGGCCGTCGCCGCCGGCCAGCCGGGCGACGTGCAGCGCCGCCCATTCGAAAAATCCGATCTCGTCCAGCACGAGCGAAATCAGCACGACGGCGACGAACGCCAGCGTCGCGTTCCAGACGATGCCGACGACTTTCAACGCGTCGGCGGCCGTCACGACGCCGGTCGCCAGCGCCAGCGACGCACCGGCGGCCGCAGACCAGCCGATGCCGATCCGCCGCGGCCGCCGGATCACGAATACAAGGGTCAGCACGAAGATCAGAAGCGCTAACGCCGCCGTCATCGTCAGCCTTCCTCCGTTAAGGTATACCCGCTGCAGTCCGGAGGTGCTCCAGCCATCGCTCATGGGAATCGGGGTCGTAAGCCCGCTCACACCTTGGCCGATTCGCTCAAACAACGCGTGCAGCTCTTGTACCGGGATCGCTACTTCGGCAGCAATACGACCCACTTTACCGAACGGTTGGCCGAACACGAGAACATCCTCCTGAGCGTCTCTTCGGTCCGCCGCATTTTGCTGGAAGGCGGCCTTCGTCCCGCGCGGCTGCGCCGCCGTCCGAAGGCTCACCGACCCCGCCCCCGCAAACCTCAGGCGGGCATGCTGTGGCAGATCGACGCTTCTAGCTATGCCTGGCTGGAGGATCGCGGCCCCATGCTCACCCTTCATGCCATCCTCGACGACGCCACCGGCGAAGTCATCGCGGCCACCTTCCGCCCGACCGAAACCCTGGAGGGCTACGTGACCGTCATGATCGAAGGGCTGCGCCGCAAAGGCGTCCCGCTTGCGCTCTACAGCGATCGTCACTCCATTTTTTGCCCGCCCAAGGGCAAGCTCCCCCTGGAGCAGGAACTGGCCGCTCAGCCGCAGGCGCTTTCCACCTTCGGACAAGCCCTCGCTGACCTGGGCAATTACCCATATCGAGGCGTTCTCCCCTCAAGCCAAAGGACGGATCGAACGAACCTTTCAGGATCGCCTGGTGATCGAACTTCGACTGCGCCACGTGTGCATGATGAAGCAAGCCCATCGCGTAAACAGTTCCCCTCATTACAGCGCATAAAAATTCTGCGTCAAATACACGTTCATCTCCCCGCCGAAACAGACGCCGACGCCGAGCCGCTCCAGCGACGGGTGCAGCAAGTTTTGCCGGTGGCCAGGCGAATTCATCAGCCCGACGTGCGCCCGAAAAGCATCCGGCGTCCCGGCGGCGAGATTTTCCGCGGCCAGCCGGTACCGCACGCCGCCGGCCTTCAGCCGGTCCGCCAGCGTCCGACCGTCCGGTGCGACATGGTCGAAATACCCGTTTTGCGCCATGTCGCAGCTGTGCTTCCGCGCGACCGCCGCGGCGCTTTCGTCCCAGGTGAACGGCCGCAGCCCGTATGCCGCGCGCGATGCGTTGGCCAGTTCGAACGATTCCAGCTCCAGGCTCTGCCGCAACCGCTCGCTCGGCTCCCCGTAAAAACCGCGCAGCGACTGCTCGACTTCGCGCTCCACGGCCAGCAGCGCGACCGCCCGGTCGCCGTCGCGGCGGTCGAAGAAAAACGTCGCGTAACCTTTTTCCGTTTCATAAAGAAGCGCTTCCCGTTCCCCGTATTCAAAAAGATATCGGGCATTTCCCTTTTCAATAAATTCCAGCGGCTCCCCGTATACGTTCCGAACCTCGTCGTACGTCGAGCCGAACCGAATACCGCCTTCGGCCTCCCACGCGTCGATGATGCCGAATAGCGCGACGACGCGGCCGGACTGCACGCCGATCAGGCCGTACCGCCGGTCGTCGCGGTTGTAAACGTACCAGTCGAAGCCGTAAAGGCTCGCGTCCCTGCGCGCCGGCTCGCCGAGACCGGCGACGACGTCTTGTTCCCGGTCGCCGATCGCGTAGCCGAACACGCGGATGTCCGCGGAAGCCGCCCCCGGCTGCCCGTCGGTCGGCGCCGGCTGCAGATACAATCCTCGTTCCGTTAAACGCCGGATGAACGTCACCGCTTCCGCCCGGGTCAGCCGGTCGCGCGGCGCGAACCCTTCCACGGTCGGCGACGTTTTCCCGTGTGCCAGGCCGTTCGCCAGCAAATACCGGATCGCCTCTTCCTCGCTCCCGGCGACGCCTTGCGAAGCGGCGACGATCCGCGCCACCCGGCCGCGGTCGAACGGTGCGTCCGGATCGCCCGCCACCGGCCAGCCGTACGCCCGCGCCACGACGTAAAATCCCGCGTACCACGGTTCACCCGGCGCCGGCTCGGGCGCAACGGTCTGGGGAAACGCCCGCAGCAGCATGGCCAGAAACTCGGGTTCGCTCACCGCGCCGTCCGGCCGAAACGTGCCGTCGGGATAACCGTCGACGATGCCGTTTGCCGCCGCCCATTCGACGGCATCGGCCGCCCAGTGCCCGCCGACGTCGGAAAACGCCGCCGCGGAAACCGACGGAACGCCTCCGACGATTCCGTCGGGCCGGCCGATCGGACCGGCGGCAAATGCCAACGCCGCCAACATCATCGCCGTCGTCCGCTGCAAGCGTCGACGCACGACACTCCCCTCTTTCGCCTTCGCGCATTCATTCCGGCATTCATTCCGCGAGCCGGCCGTCTACATCGGCGGCGAAAAAGCCCGCGATCCGCTCCGTCTGTCCTCATCATACCGCATTTCGGGGCGGTCGCCCAGACGAAAAAACGCCTCGCGGGCTTTTTTTGCGCAATCCGACGCTACAAAACCCGAACTTCCCGTTTCCGCTCTTCATGACGCCCGGAAGCCGACGCCGCAAAAACGATCGAACCATCCGAGCCGTTTCTGCGCCGCATAAAACAGCAGGCCGGTTCCAAGCGCGCTGCCGACGAAATTGCCGAGGAAAACCGGTATCTGATTCCATATCCACCAGTCGGACAAGCCGACGCCGGCGCCGAGCATCATACCGGCCGGGATGACGAACAAATTGACGACGGCGTGCTCAAACCCCCGGGCGAAAAACTTGACGATCGGCAACCACATCGCCGCGATCTTGCCGATCGTCGACGACGAAACCATGGCGCGACCGCGCCGAGCGTCACAAGCCAGTTGCACAGCACCGTTTTCGCCTCGCTCGCCCGCACAATCATGCGGACGATCGAACCGCCGGGGTCCGTCCCCATTTTCGTCGCCGCCAAAGTATAAAGACCTGCGTACATGAGGCAACCGATCACATGGCCGGTGATCGCCCACCCGAAAACGGCGAGCATCCGCCGCGCCGTGCACCGTTTTTCGAGCACGGCCAGCGGAACGAGCGCGAAGCTGCCCGTCACCAGTTCGAGCCCGAGCAGCACGATCAGGACGAATCCGACCGGAAACACGAGCGTGCCCGCCAGCACGACGCCCGTCTGGTCGGACGCCGTTAACGCGAGCGTCGTCGCGCAGGCCGGAATCGCCCCGGCTAGCACACTGCGGACGACCGTCCGGACGACATCCATGTCCGCCTTGGCCGTCCCCGCCTTCACCATAGAGGCCGCCACTTGGCTGGGTCGGACGTAATCCATCGTCTATTCCTCCCTTCTTCGGAATTGTCGGCATCGATGAAAAAACCCGCCGACGCCCGGGAAAAGAGCCTTCCCCGGAACATCGGCGGGCTTCATCGCCGCCTTCGCGCGAATACGGCGTTGTATCCGCGGACCATCGACATCAAAAATATAAAACAGGCGACGCCCGTAAATACGCGCTATCGCATCACGGGTCCGCAACCAGCGATTCGACGCGCTCGGCGAGCGTCACGTCTTTCTCCGTGATACCGCCTTCGTCGTGCGTCGTCAAAGAAAGTCTCACCCGGCGATAACGGATGTCGATGTCCGGATGATGATTCGCCGCTTCCGCGCATTCGGCCACCCGGTTTACGAACCGGATCGCGTCCATAAACGTCGGAAACCGGAACGTTTTCGCGATCCTGTCGCCTTCCCGGCTCCAGCCGGGCAATCCGCGAAGCCGCTCGGCGATTTCGTCGTCGGCAAGCCGCGGCATGCGTCATGCCCCCCTTCGTCAAGAGTCACCGGTTTTGCCCCTTGCCCCTGTCCGCGATCTTCGTCCAACGGGTCCCGTCGGCATCGCCGACATAAACATCCATGCCGTACGTGGCGACGGCGATCTCCCGCCCGTCCGTCGGCCGAACGGCGATCCAGGCGATATAATCCCGCTCGCGCAGCTCGGGCAGCGGAATTTCTTTTTCTTGTTCCGACGCTCCGTCCAAAACGACCAATCTCGGCGGCCCGACTTCGGCAACATATAGGAGACCGTCGGCGGAATAGGCCAGGGCCGTCACCGTCCGGCCGGACCCTCGCCGTTCAAAACGCCCGCCGAAATCTTTCGAGACAAAAAGCCCGCTTCCCGTCCCGACCGCGACCGTTCCGCCTTCGGTCGGATGGGCGGCGACGGCGATCGGTTCGCCGCTTAGACCCGACGCGCCGCTTTTCGTCCATGTTTTCGCGTCGTCCGTCGAATGAAACAGCCCCATCGAAGACATCGCGGAATTCGGGCGCTCGTTGACAACATAAATGGCATGTGTGCGATATCCGACCGCCATCAGGTGAAAATCGCTTTCACCCGCAAGGCCGAGGGGAATGAGCGTTTTTCCGCCGTCCACGCTTTTGACGATGCCGAGCGGGTTTTTCAGCCCGGAACCGGAAGCGGGGTGCCCGCTCGCATAAAAACCGTCGTCGACGGCCTGAAAGCCCATATAATCGTGCGCCGAAGCGTCGACCCGCTCCCACCGGCCGCCCGAAAAGGCGACAAGACCGCTGTGGGCGGCGAACAGAATCCGGCTGCCGTCCGCCGTATATCCGACGCCGTGAATGTGTTCCATCTCGACGGCCGAATCCGAACAGGCCGACAAGAAACCCGACGCCAACATCAATCCGACGGCGCAGCAGACTTTTTGAACGGTCAGAACATATTTTTTCAAATTTTCTGTTTTTCTGGACAAAAAATCTTCCCCCGCTTTCGCGCATGATTTGCCTTTCGATTTTCGACGCGGTTTTTGATGCGCCGTCGCCCGCTCGCTGTTCAGCCGGCTCGTGCCGGACGAACGCAAGGCGGAGTTTTTCGGATTTTTCGCCGTCAGCGGGAAACTGTCGGCAATGTTCGGGCCGCTTCTTTTTTCCATCGCCGCTTTGCTGACCGGGTCCGGCCGGTCGGGCATCTTCTCGCACGGCAGGCACGGCAAAAAAGCCCGCGGCCCGCTTCCGCCTGTCCTCATCATACCGCATTTCGGGCCGGTCGCCCAGACGCAAAACGCCTTGCGGGCGGGAAAAAGGAACTCTACGAAATCCGAAATTCCCGCCCCTCTCACAAAATCGGCTCGGCATACCGAATGACGTACCCGCCGCCGCACGGCTTGCCTGTGTCGTAGCCGACGTCGCCGATCGCGCCGGCCAGCGCGGCACGCGCGGAAACGTCGCCGCCGCTTTCCAGGTACGAAAACGCCTTTTCCAATACCGAGCGCGCATCCTCAAGCGCGGCATCCCATAAATCCCACCACGATTCGGCGTGCGTTTCTTCCGGAACCGCGGGGTGCCGCCAGACGGCATGCGCTTCGTTCGCGTAATCGAGAGGCGGATATCGCCGTCTGAACGTCATCGGCGCCGTCCGACCGAGCGTCAGAGCCCGCTTGACCCCCCACGGATCGTGAAACAGTCTCAACGCGCGCTTCATGTCGCGATAAGCCTCATGCCAGACTTCGGGCGAAAGTCCGGCCGTCCGCTCCGGGTTGTGGCGTCTAGCCAGATGGTCCCACATTTTTGCCACACCTTCCGGCAGCCGGCCGCCGACATCGATCTGCCCGGCAAGCGGCGTTTTCCACGCTTCCAGGCCGAGCTTCCGGCGGACGACCAGGGCATCGAGCGCGACTTCCAGCCGCTGATGATTCCATTTCCGAAAGCCCGATCTGTAAAAGACGAAAGGATGCATGTTGCGGTCCAGCACATGATGCGTCAAAAAACCCGCCGCGTACACGATAATCGGATCGTCCGACGGTCTGCCCGCCGCCATGTCGATCATCGCCAGCAGAAAGTCGCCGCAGCGGAAGCGATGAATGTCCCCGGCCAACGACGGCAACACGCCCGCCAGCGGTCCGAGCCAAAACCGATGATAAAACAGTATGTCCGGTCCCTGGCATCCGAGATTGAACACCCGGCGGAGAAAGTCGTTCCCGATCGCCTCCTCCCTGCCGGCAGCCTTCATCGCCTCCCCGCCGAAAATCAGATGCGACCAGACGTGCGGCATACGATCCCCCGCCCTTCAATACGGTAAATTTTCCCTTCCGGCGTGACGGCATATAGTTCGCCCCGCCCGTCGACGCCGAACGACGAAATGTTTTTCAGTTTCGCCGGCCGCGCTCAACCGACCGCAGTCCGCATAAACCGTCGGCCGCGGGACATGCCGCCCGCTCTCATTCCGGGTTCCAGCCCCATAAAGGCGGCGAGTTTCTCGGCCCGGTCTCTGTCGAATCCGGGCAGCAAACGTTCGGCCCATTCGAATGAATCGCGGACCGTCTGATCCCCGTACCATCGGGCGCGGTCAGGCAAGTACGCGATGTCCCGGTTCACACACCAGCCCGGCGTCCGGCCAAACACCTCGACGCGTCCCGCATCCGGACGGGTCATGCCGCACAACAACCGGAAAAACGTCGATTTTCCCGCCCCGTTCGGACCCAACACGGCGGTGACGCGCCGTTCCGGGATCGTCACGGAAAAATCGCGAAGCGCCCACTTCGAACCGTAACGTTTGCGGACCCCCTCGCAGCGCACAGCGTAACCCGTCACGGCGTATCCCCTCTTTTTTCCCGCAAAATCCGCTCGATGTCTTTCCATCCGTACCCGAGACCCCGCATCTTTTCGAGAAATTCGTCGACTGCTTTTTCGGCGAGCTGCCGGCGAACCGACTCCACCTTGCCGGCGTCCGTCGTGATGAATGTGCCTTGTCCCCGCCGCGTCTCCGTCAACCCGTCGCGCTCCAATTCCTGATAGGCGCGCATCACCGTGTTCGGATTGATTTTCAGCGCCTGCGCCAGCTCCCGCACGGAAGGCACTTTTTCGCCCAAAGCGATCTCTCCTTTCGCAATCGAATTCCTGATCTGGTTCAAAACCTGCTCGTACAGCGGCCGGCTCAAATCGAGCGCGAAACGCAAACCGCCGACAAACGTTTCGTTCAAACGGTTCCCCCTCCTTCGAAACCACACGTGTTCATTCGTACTAAGTGTATTATATCACTTAATACAAATAATACAATAGGCCGAACAAAAAATCCGCGCTCTTTGTGATGTAATTTTCAAAAGCGCGGTTCCGGTGTATGATGGAAACGAAACAGAGACGGGGGAGAAACGCCGTGACGCGTAAACAGTTGTGGTGCGCGGCGCTGGCGCTGGCGCTGCTGCCGCTTTCCCGGTGGTTCGACGACGGCGCGGAGCAAATTCATTATCGGAACAAAGTCGCCGTGCTGACCTATCATCACCTGAACGACGCGGAATCCGACGTGACCGTTTCGCCCGAGCGGTTTGCGTCCCATTTGCAGGCGCTGAAGCGAAACGGATTTCACGTCATCCCGATGCAGCAGTTTATCGGCTTTTTGCAGCATCGGGAACAAGTGCCGCCCAACGCGGTCGTGATTACGTTCGACGACGGGTATGAATCGGTCTACCGGTTCGCCTATCCGATGCTGAAAGCGGAAAACATGACCGCGACCGTCTTTCTGATCGTCGGCTACGTCGGACGTCCCGGCTTTCTGAACTGGGATCAGATCGCGGAAATGCGGCGCGGCGGATTCGAGTTTTACTCGCATTCGTATATGTCGCATGAAACGGCGACGGTCGACGGCCGTTCCGTGACGCCGCTCGTCGGGCCGCTGTCCGACGCCTCCGGGGGCCGTCGCGAAACGGAGGCGGAATACGAGGCGCGCGTGCTCGGCGATTTGACGACGGCTGACCGGATTCTTGCCGCCAAACTCGGCAACCGCGTCAACCTGCTCTGCCTACCGCACGGGCAATACAGCTCGGCTCTGCTGCGGATCGCACGCCGGGCGGACATCGCCTATGTTTTCACCGGGATCAAGGGATTCAACACGAGTCATGAACGACTCATCAAACGGATCAACGCCGGATCCCCCGACGTGACCGCCGCCAAGCTGGTCGCCGAACTCGCAACAGGCCGCTGGGCGGGCGATTGACTTCGCTGCCGGACACGCCTATAATGAAACAAAGAAGGGGAGTAGCTGTCACAGTAATGGCCGTCAGTTCGGGCGGCGACCCCGCCCCGGCGTTACTGGCAACGCGTGCGACGTTGTCGGCAAGACCTTCA
The DNA here is from genome assembly GCA_002507565.1 of Candidatus Reconcilbacillus cellulovorans. Classification (GTDB taxonomy): domain Bacteria; phylum Bacillota; class Bacilli; order Paenibacillales; family Reconciliibacillaceae; genus Reconciliibacillus; species Reconciliibacillus cellulovorans. Next base: position 62,911 of record MOXJ01000009.1, on the reverse strand, counting down.
TCGGCACGGGTCTGTTTCCGATGAAGGTCTTTTCATTTTGTCTTCAAAGAAATTTCGTCCCGGGAGGAATCGACCGTGGAGCTGTTTTCGCCGGAATGGTTCGTCGCCTTGCTGCAGATCATCATCATCGACCTCGTGCTCGCCGGCGACAACGCGATCGTCATCGGCATGGCCGCGCGCAACGTTCCGAAACATCGGCAAAAGTTCGTCATCATCGTCGGAACGTTCGGCGCCGTCGCCATCCGCGCTCTCGCCACGATCGCCGTCGTCTGGCTGCTGAAAATCCCCGGATTGCGCGGCATCGGCGGGCTGATTCTCGTCTACATCGCCTACAAGCTGCTCGTCGAAGAGAAAAAGCGCGAAATCGCCGCCAAAAACAGCGTGCTGGCGGCGATCGGCACGATCATGTTCGCCGACATCGCGATGGGGCTCGACAACGTGCTGGCGATCGGCGGAGCGGCGCACGGCGATTACTTGCTCGTCGTCATCGGTCTGCTCGTCAGCATCCCGATCGTCGTCTGGGGTAGCACGCTCGTCATGAAACTGATGGACCGGTTTCCGGCGCTGCTCTATGTCGGCTCCGGCGTACTCGCCTACACCGCCGCGAAAATGATCGTCGAAGAACCGTTTGTCAAGCCGTGGTTCGCTAATCCGGTCGTCCACTACAGCTTTATGGGGCTTATCGTCCTCGGCGTTCTGCTCGTCGGCCATCTCGTCAAGGCGGCCAAAGCCCGCCAACAGCGCGATGACGGCGACAACCATCCTTCCGCCGCGACCGCCGCTTCGGACAAGCCTTAATACTTCGCCCCCATTAAGCCGTCTTGTCGTTATGGTATGTTATGGTATAATGGGCGGCAAAGGGGGATTGCCGCTTGAACGCGAACGAAGCGATTGCGGCGTTCGTCGTGGCGGCGTTTTCGTTCGCCGCCGTGCTCATCTTGAAAAAAGACTCACTGCCGCCTCGGCTGAGAAGGCGCCTGGCGCTGGCCGCCTTGGCACTGATCCTGCTGGCTTTTGTCTTCGTGGTGCTGGCGACTGTCGGCGTGACGTCGGACGCATGACGCCCCGGCAGACCGGCGATCCTATAGGGAACGGGCGTGCCGCAGGCACGCGACATCCGGTTCGCGAAAGGATCGACGGTAAATGTGCGCAAAACGGCGATGGTTGCCGGCGCTGGCGGCAATCGTCCTCATGACGGTCCAGGAAGGAGAAGCGCTTGCCATGAACGCGTTGCCGAAACGGTCGGAAATTCCGACGGAATATCGCTGGCGTCTGGAAGATATGTTTCCTGATATTGCGGCATGGGAAAAGGAATATGAAGAAACCCTGAAATTGATGAAACGACTTCCGGAATTTCACGGAAAGCTGAACCGACCCGAAACGATCAAGGCCTGTTTTGCGCTCGAAGACGAAATTTCGTTACATACCGAGCGGCTGTACGCCTACGCGAACATGAAACACCACGAAGACACGACCGACCCGACGTACCAGGCGCTGTCGGAAAAGGCAAAACGCCTGAGCGTCCAGGTCAACGAGGCGCTGTCGTTCATCGCGCCGGAACTGCTGTCGCTGTCGGAAGACGAGCTGAAGGCGCTGATCGAGCATCCCGACCTTCACTTTTATCGGCGGTCGCTGGAAGAATATTTGCGCCAGAAGCCGCACGTGCTGTCGCTCGAACAGGAAGCGCTGCTCGCCCAGGCCGGCCAGCTGGCGCAATCGCCGGGGACCATCTTCGGCATGCTGAACAACGCCGACCTGAAATTCCCGAAAATCCGCGACGAGCGCGGGGAAGAAGTCGAACTGACGCATGCGCGCTACATCCAGTTTCTCGAAAGCCGCGACCGGAACGTGCGCCGGCAGGCGTTCGAGGCGATGTACGCGACGTACGGCAGATTGAAAAACACGTTCGCAGCGACGCTGGCCGCCAACGTCAACAAGAACGTCTTTTTCGCGCGCGCGCGCAAATACCCGTCCGTGCTGGACATGGCGCTGTTTGCGGAAAACATTCCGAAAGATGTCTACCTGAACCTGATCCGCACGGTCGAAGAGCATCTGCCGCTGTTGCACCGGTACCTCGCACTGCGCAAGCGGCGGCTCGGGCTGGACGAGCTGCACATGTACGACCTGTTCGTGCCGCTCGTCGACGGGTTCGACATGAACATTTCTTATGAGGAAGCCAAACGCATCGTGGCCGAAAGCCTGCGGCCGCTCGGCGACGAATATTTGCGGATTTTACGCGAGGGGTTCGAAAACGGCTGGATCGACGTCTACGAAAACGAGGGCAAGCGAAGCGGAGCCTACAGCTGGGGAGCGTACGGCACGCATCCGTACGTGCTGCTGAACCACAAAGACAACCTAAACGGCCTGTACACGTTGGCGCACGAGATGGGCCATGCGGTCCATTCGTATTTGTCGGACACGCATCAGGAATACCGTTACGCGCAATACACGATTTTCCTCGCCGAAGTAGCGTCGACGCTGAACGAGGCGCTGCTGACGGACTATTTGCTCCGAAACGCGACGGACCCGAAGCAAAAGGCGTACTTGCTGACGCATTACGCCGACCAGTTCCGCACGACGGTGTTCCGGCAGACGATGTTTGCGGAATTCGAGATGATCATCCACGACATGGCCGAACGCGGCGAACCGCTCACGCCGCAGGAACTGAACCGGATCTATTACGACCTGAACCTGAAATATTACGGTCCGGAAACGGTCGTCGACCGCGATATCGAGTTGGAATGGGCGCGTATTCCCCATTTTTATAACAGTTTCTATGTGTACAAGTACGCAACCGGTTTTTCGGCTGCTACCAGTTTCGCCAGACAGATTCTGGAGGAAGGCCGCCCCGCCGTCGAGCGGTATCTCGGTTTCCTCAAAAGCGGCGGCAACGATTACTCGATCAACATTTTGAAAAAAGCCGGCGTCGACATGACGTCGCCGGAACCGATCCGCCAGGCGATGGACGTTTTCCGCGACGTCGTCGACCGGCTGGAGGCGATCGAGACGCGATGACGGCGACGCGGCGGGCGATCGTATTCGGCGGCGGTCGGCTCGGCCGCTGGGCGCTGGACGACATCCGGCCGGACGATCTGCTCGTCGGCGCCGATCGCGGCGCGGCGTTTCTCGTCCGCCACGGGCTGCATCCGGCCGCCGCAATCGGCGATTTCGACTCGGTAGACGCCGCGACGCGCGAGCGCATTCGCCGGCAAAGCGGCGTTTTCCTCGACTGCGATCCCGTCGACAAGGACAGGACCGATCTGGAGATGGCGCTCGACTGGGTGCTCGAGCTGGCCGTCGGCGGGACGTCCGAGGGGACGACCGAGAACGCGGTCGATCCGCGCATCGGCGAAATCGAGCTGCGCGGCGCGACGGGAACGCGGCTGGACCATACGCTGGCCAACATTTTTTTGCTGCGTCGGCCCGTTTTGCGCGGAGTCGACGCCGCGCTGCGCGACGCGACGAATCGCGTCCGGCTGGCGGTTCCCGGGCGCCCGGTAACAGTGACGAGGGGGCCGTACCGGTACGTATCGCTGCTGCCGCTTGCGGGCGAAGCGCGCGGCGTCACGCTGGCGGGGTTCAAGTATCCTTTGGAAAACGCCGTGCTCGTCGCCGGATCCACGCTGTCCGTCAGCAACGAACTGGCGGCGGAAACGGGGACCGTGATCGTGGCGGAAGGCGAGCTGCTCGTCGTCGAAAGCCGCGACGGCCCGGTGCGCAAAGGTGTCCGACCGTGACGCTCTTCCGACCTTATAAAGCGGGGACGGCGCTCGGCGGCCGGTATGTGGTGGAACGACCGCTCGGCGCGGGAAGCTACAGCGTCGCCTACCTCTGTTTCGACCGGGCGGAAGGCCGGCGCGTCGTCGTCAGGCACGACCGTCCGGGCCGTCTGCTCGCGCGGCTGAAGGCGGGCGCGCTGTCGCCGCGGGAAGAAGCGGAACTGCTCGGCCGGCTAAATCATCCGCGCATTCCCCGGGTATACGGGCTGTTCCGCGACCGGGGACGCCTTCATCTCGTCCTCGAATTCAAAGAAGGCGTCAACCTGGAAGACGCGCTGGCGGAAGGCCGCATCGCCCTCGACGAACGGCAGTCGCTCGAATGGCTGAAAGACTTCGCGCAAGTCGTCCGCCACCTGCACGAGCGCGGCGTCGTCCATCGCGACATTCGCCCGCCGAACATCATCCTGGAGCCTTCGCCCGCGTCGGACGCGGCGCCGGCGCAAGCGTTCCCTTACGGCGTCGCGCATCTGGTCGACTTCGGCCTCGCCTGTCCGATCGCCGACCGGCCGACCCGGCCGCCGCTATGCGCGAAGCTCCGGCGCGGAGGAGCCGCGGAAGAAATGTTTTTCCGCCGCGAGCGGCATCCCCGCGCCGATCTGTACGCGATGGGACATCTGTTGCTGTTTTTGCTCTACAGCGGTTATGAACCGCCCGAAGGCGATCCCGGTAACCTTGCGCCGCGGGGATGGGAGGAAGAACTGCGGCTGTCGGAACGGACGAAACGTCTGCTGCGGCGCCTGTTGCGGCGGGACGAACCTTACGGAACCGTATCCGACCTCGAGCGCGATCTAGAAGCGGCGATCGCGGCCCTGGGGAAGCCGGACGCATCGGATGACTGACGGCGCGGGAAGTGCGAGGCGCCGAGTCGGCTTGCAGTCGGCTTGAGGCCGTCAGCTGCTGGAACGTTTGCCGAACATGTTTAATAAAGGCTGCCGCGATGGTCATGCGGGTAATAGCCGCCGTGCTTGTCGCTCGAATCGTACCTTTTGACGTGATGCCCGTCGTACGGCCCGAAATGTCCGTGCGGACGACCGAACAGCTTGTGGACGGTTTTTTTCAGCCATTTCTCCAACATGGAAAAACCCTTCCCTTCGCCCGCCGGCAGGCCGGCGTTTATTTTTTCATACGGTCGAAAAACGCGGCGGTTTCACCTCGCCCGGCCAAAAATTCGGTCCATTTGGCGACGTACTCGCCGGTCGCCCACTGCGCCATGATCGGCACTTCGCCGGGCCGAAGTTCGAGTGAACCGATGCTCGGCGTGTCGGGCACGCCGTCGAACACCGCGTAAAACACGACTTCGGAAGGCGTGACGGCCGCCAGCCAGTCGCCGGCCGGCGACGAAAACGCATCGCGCGCATCGGGCTCCGCCGACCGGATGACCGGCCATTCGCAGCAGAGCCGGTCGTGCGATACGAGCGCCTCCGGCAAGTCGAGCCGTTCTTCCCGCCAACGACGCACGGACGCGCCTTCGCCGTTTCCGGCCGTTTCCGCAAACCGGCCGACCCATCGGCCCGGCTCACGGACGATCGCCCAATCGTAGGACGCCCGCAGGGAAGGAGGCAGCCATTCGGGAGAAGGCTCCGAGACCAGCGCGAACGCCTCGTCCGGCGTCAAAAACCGCCCGGACACGCCAGCGCCGGAAGCCCGTTCCGCTACCGGATCCGCCGTACGGCGTAAGAGCGGGAACGCGCTGACGCGAACCGCCGTCGTCTTCCCGGCTGCGTCCAGCGCCGCAAAAGAGGCGAACCGGTTACCGACGAACAGCGGAATTTCCCGGTATGCGAAAGAACCGCCGTCGTCCGCATCCGTTCCGCCGCCGGTCTTGCTCGTCTGTTCCGGCACCGGGGCGGCGACGAACGACCGGACGCGGGTGTCGCCCGACAGCGAAACGACCGGTTCGATACGCCAAAACTCCATGCCGAACGGCGCGATGATCGCGCCGATTTGCGCCGTCGCGCGGATGCGGCCGTCTTTGTCCCGCACGATCCAGACGGTGCGGTACGACTCTGTCGGTTCGTGCCGGAGGCCGAGAAGCAACCCGGAAGGCATCGGTTCCGCCGCGTCCTCCGCATCGTCGCGGACAACGCTCGAAACGCCGTCAGCCGCGCCGTTCCGAACTCCGCCTCCCACGCTTGCCGGCACGGAACCGCCCGTCCGCCACCACCACACCGCCGGTATCATGAACAAACCGAGCAGCACGGCCGCCGCTCCGATCACACTGACGACGCGCAACCGTCCCGACCGGCGCCTGCGCCACCGCGTCGCCGGACCGACTCCCGCCTTTTCGGCTTCGAGACGGGCCAAAACCGAGCGGTACAATCGATCGGAAAAACCCGACCGGCTGAGCGGCGGAACCGCCAATTGTCGTTCGAAGTCCGTTTGTTCAAGATCGAAATCCGCTATCGGGCGCGCGACCCCCTTTCCATTCCGTGAGCTTGCGCCTGGCGTGAAACAGCCGCGATTTGACCGTTCCGACGCTGATTCCCAGTACGTCGGCGATCTCCTGCAACGACAGCTGATGATGGGCGAACAGCACGATCACTTCGCGATATTTAACGGGCAGCCGCATGACGAGCCGCCACGCGTCGTTGGCGAGCTCGCGTTCGAGAACCGCCTGTTCCGCCGACGGGCCGGCCTCGCGTCGGGCGACGACCGCCACCGGTAAGACTTTGCGCCAAAACGCCGACCGCCGGTAATCGTAAACCGCATTGCGCGCGATCCGAAAAATCCAAGTGCGCTCCGCACATTCCCCGCGGAACGAACGCCAGTGGCGATACACTTTCAGAAACGTCTCCTGCACGAGGTCGTCGGCCAGATGGCGGTCGCGCACCATGGCGAACACATAGTTCCAGACGTCCCGACCGTATTCCCGCATCAGGCGCTCGAGGGCATCCCGCTCTTCGGACAACCGATTCCACCTCTATCTTTTTAGGACGAAACGGAAAGCGTTCCGGTTCAATCTCGCGCAACGCCCGCGGCAACCGGTTCCACGCCGCCGTCGTCCCGCACGGCGGCGCCGAGCTCCGACGACAAGGCGGACAGTTTCCTCAGCACGCGCAGCGCCTCTTCGCCCTCCATCGGCACGGGCGACGCGGCTTTCGCGACCGAAACGGGAAAAACACGCAGCGCGCACGATCCGTCGGCCGGCCTGCAAGTCGCCCGCAACACCATGGAATCCCACGTCGGCTCGTACCGGTTGACGGTAAAAATGAAATTGCCGAGACTATACGCAATCCATTTCCCCTTGTATCTTTCAAAACCTTGCAGTACGTGCGGATGGCTGCCGACGACGAGATCGGCGCCGGCGTCGACGTACCGCCGGGCGAGTTCCCGCTGGTAGTCGGCCGGCGTCTCGCGCCGTTCGACGCCCCAATGGACGTACACGACGACCAGGTCGGCTTCCGATTTCGCCCGCCGTATTGCGTCGAGCGCCTGGGGCAGACGGTAGTCGTAGGTGCCCGCTACCCCGGGGTCGCGCCCGGCCTGCCACCACGGTTCCGAATAGACGCGCGTCAGACCGACGAACGCGGCCCTGACGCCGCGAATATCCAGCGTTTTCGGCGTATAGGCCTCGTCGATGTTCCGGCCGGCGCCGACATAGGCGATGCCGGCACGGTCCAGATAGGCCATCGTGTCGAGCAACCCCGGAATGCCGTAGTCCATCGAATGGTTGTTGGCGAGCGTGACGAGATCGACGCCCGCCTCCCGCAGCGCGGGCAACGCCGCGGGCGAAGACCGGTAAACGTATTCTTTGGTCTGAGGTTCGCCCGCTTCTGTAACCGGCGTCTCGAGATTGGCGACCGTCACGTCCGCCGCGTCCAGAAGCCCCCTTACATGCCGGTACGGATAATCGTAGCCGTGTCGCGCGAGCAAATCCGCCACATTGCCGGCAAACATGACGTCGCCGACGAAATGGAAAACGACGGACGGCGCAAAGGGCGACGGCGTGGTAGAAGGCGTGGTGGAAACAGAAATTTCCTTATCTGCAAAAGTAGAGGTCGACACCGGAGCGGAAGAGGGCGGATCCGACGGCACGACCGGCAGCACGGCGTTTTTGCCGAACCAACCAGGAAAATCATAGATTAAATTTACAAAATAAAAAATGCAACCTATTATTATTGAAAAAGAAAAGCTATAGTAAAAAACCAGCAACCTGCGCCGCCGACGTTCGCGTCGTTCCCGGCGCCGGCGCTCCGTCCGGGACAGCATCAGACATCCTGACCCCTTTCGCTCTGGCGCGCTCTAACCACAAAACAGTGGCCGGGATCGCTCCCGGCCGGCGGTTCTTCATCTTTAAACCGGACGTCTTTGCAGCGTCCGTATCGCCACTTCGTGTTCTCCCAAAATATGCGTCATCGCCTGCTGGTTGGCGAGTATTTTCCGGACGTCGTCGTGCAATTCGAAGATCGCCTGTTTCATCGCGGCCTGTTCGTTCTCCATGCCGGTCAACCGGTTATCCAGCGCGTGGAAACGCGTTTCCATCATCGCGAAATGGGTTTCGACCGCCGCCTGCCGCGTCTCAAGGCCCGCCATCCGTTGCCCGAGACCGTCCATCCGCTGCTCGAGACCGTCCATCCGTTTTTCAAAACCATCCATTCGCTGCTCGAGACCGTCCATCCGTCGCTCGAAGCCGTCCATCCGTTTCTCGATGCCGTCCATCCGCTGTTCGAGACCGTCCATCCGTTTCTCAAAACCGTCCATCCGCTGTTCGAGACCGTCCATCCGCGTCTTCAGCTCGGACACATCCGATTTCAAGCCGGACACGTCTGACTTCAGAGCAGATACGTCCGACTTCAGGCCGGACACGTCTGTTTCGATCCGCCCGACCTTCTCCGCAATCAATTCCAGCAATTCTCTTTCCGACACGCGCCGACAACCTCCCGGCCGGTATCATGGAGTTTGGTCAACTGATATTCTACCAAAATGTTCGAAAGATGTCGAACGGTTTCGATACGGTAGTATAAAGAGGTCGTCGTTTGCACAGAAAAAGCGGCCCGAACCTTCGGACCGCCTGCCGGGTACAAATCGCTGGCGTCTTGCTTAGGAGACAAACGGCGAAATCGGTTCGCCCGCCGGCCGATAGGCGTGCAAAAACGTCTTGGCCGTCTGGTCGAGCAGCGTCGGCACCTGATAATCGCCCTGCCGGTTCATGAACAGAAACGTTTCGTACGCCATGTTCGCGCACATGACGGCGTCGTCCGACAACATCCGCCGCAGGTTCGGGTCGGCCGCCTCGAGACAGGCGGCCATCTGGTTTTTCGCCGCGTTTTTGTGGGCGCACAGCACGGCGAGCGCGATGCCGCGGTCGTCCATCGACCCGTCCAACTGCGGCGACACGGGAGCGGGTTGACGCAGGCCGTAAAGCACCTGCTGCGGCGTCCCCTGCGGCTGGGCATATTGCTGTGGCACGCCGAACCGCGCGGCATAGTCGCGTGTATAATTGGCGAGCCGGTCGTACGACCGCGTCAGCTCGGTCAGCTGCCGATCGATCATGCGGCGCAGCTCTTCCGAGGAGCACATCGCGCGGTACATCGCGAAATGACGAATCATGTTCATTTTCTCGTTCAAAATTTCGTGTGTCTCGACGGTCTCGTGAGCTCCGAACGGCATTCGGCCTCGACTCCTTTTTACGCAAAATTTTCGGTTTCCCTATTTTAAGGTGTCCGGACCGCGCGGGCGTTATGTACGGCACTGTGCTATACTGAAAAAAACGCGAAAAAAGCGGGAAAAGGGGGCGGACGAACCCGGCATGCCGGACTGGAAACGCAATTTGTTCGTTCTGTGCGCCGGGCAGTTTCTCGTCATGGCTGGCATGACGATGATCGTCCCGTTTTTGCCGCTGTATCTGCAGGAGCTCGGCATGGATCCCGAACGGGACGACGTCGCGCTGTGGGCGGGGCTGATTTTCGCGGGCAATTTCGTAACGTCGTTCATATTCCAGCCGATCTGGGGGGCTCTGGCGGACCGTTACGGACGCAAAATCATGCTCCTGAGGTCGGGTTACGGTATGGCGGCGATCATGGCGCTGATGGGGTTTGCACAGGACGCGTGGCATTTGCTCGTTCTCCGCGTGTTGAACGGCGTCGTTTCGGGATTCGTCCCCGCCTCGGTGTCGCTCATGTCGACGACGGCGCCGCGAGAGCGGACGGGATTCGCGATGGGAGCGCTGCAATCGGGAGGCGTCGCGGGCACGATTCTCGGACCGCTGATCGGCGGATGGCTGGCCGACCGAATCGGGTTTCGGCCGATTTTTTACGTCACCGGCGCTTGTCTGTTCATGGCGACGACGGTCGCATGGATCGTCGTCCGCGAGCGGTTCGAACGCCGCAATCCGTCGGGAGCGCCGCGCGTGTCGCTGTCCGGCGACTGGCGGAAACTCGTCCGCAAGCCGGAATTGCCCGCCCTGTTCGCCGCGACGTTCTTCATTCAGTTCGCCCTACTCGGCGCGATGCCTGTGCTGCCGCTTTACGTCCAGAAGCTGCACGGGTCGACGGCAGACCTGGCGTTTTTGTCCGGTCTGGCGGGAGCGGTCACCGGGATTTCGAACATGATCTCGGCGCCGCTTCTCGGCCGACTCGGTGACAAAATCGGTACCGAGCGCGTCTTGTTCGCCTCGATCGTCGGCGCCGCGGCGATGAGCGTGCCGCAGGCCTGGTGCGCGACCGTCGGACAGCTGCTCGCCTGCCGGTTCGCGCTCGGACTGTTCATGGGCGGGCTTATCCCGTCGGTGAACGCCCTCGTCCGGCATCATTCGCCGGAGGGCATGGTGTCGCGGGCCTACGGGTTCAACACGAGCGCGCTGGCGCTCGGCAACATGGTCGGACCGGTCGTCGGCGGGTTTTTGTCGGAAACAGTGGGCTTGCGCAGCGTGTTCTGGCTGGGCGGCGCCCTGCTGGCCGTCAACGCGGCGTGGGTGTGGGCGACGCTCGGACGGCGGGGCGGAAAGCCGTCGACGGCCGGAAAACCGCCCGAGCGACAGTCCCCGCCCGGCCGGCTATGACGCGGCCGGCGAACCGGACGAGCCGAGCGGCCCGACGCCCACAGCGAAGCAGTGTCTCCGTCGCCGCCCAGCCCACCGGTCTTCAACTCCGCGCCGTCAACGCGGCCGCAGCCGCAGGATCGCCGCCGTCAGACCGATCGCGGCGATCGCAACGTGATAGGCGACGAACAGATACTCGATTCTCAGCCACGGCACGATCGTGCCGCGAAACATTTCCTCCGAAAGCCCGCTTTCGAACATACTGACGAGAGCGGCCATCGGATTCAGCCCAAGCGTCAGGCCGGCGATCCATCTTTCTTTCGTCATCGCGCCGAACAGCAGCGCGAAAAACGCCGTGAATCCGTACAGAAACACGACGAAACCGTACGCCGCCACCACCGAAACGACCGTACGGCGCAACACCGTCGAACAGGCGACGCCGACCGACCCGAGCGACAGCATGACCAGCAGGTAAAACAGGAACACCGCCGCCAACTGCCGGGGCGAAACGCCGCCGTACAGAAACACGACCGCATAGACGGGCGTCGTGGCGATCACCGCCAGCGCCGTAAACGCGAGCGACGCGGCCAGCTTGCTCAGTGCGATCGCCGCCGAACTCTGGGGGGTGGTCAACAAAATATTCAACGTCTGCTTTTCCCGTTCACCGCTGACCGCCCCGGCCGTCAGCCCCGGCACGAGAAACGAAAGCAGCACGAGCTGGGAAGCGCTTAGAAAATAAAACATAAGCCGGCTTTCCTCTGGATCGAATCGGAACGTGTTCGTAAAAGCGCTCCGAATATACAGATATCCGAATGCGAGCACGCCGATCGCCAGCAAGTAGGCGAACAGCAAAACCGGCGAACGGACCGTGCGCATGCGCAGGCGGAATTCCTTTTCGAGAACGGGATTGATCATGCGCGCCCTCCTTTCGTGATCTCAAGAAACACGTCCTCCAAGTCGGCCTCCTCCTCGTGAAACGCCACGACCGGAAACCCGCTCTCCACCAGCACCCGCAGCAACTCACGCTGCATCGCGTCGTCGCCGCCGAAACGCACCCGTACCGCTGTTGCCCCGGCGTCGTCCGGCGATTCCACCGCCGCCACATACGGCCGTCCGCGCAAAAATTCGACGGCTTCCCCCGCCCGGTCCAACAGCCGGATATGCAGCAGCCGTCCGGCACGCATCCGCTCCTGAATTTCCCTTACGTTCCCTTGCGCCAAAAGCCGTCCGTTCTCGATGACCCCGATGTCGTCGGCCATTTCTGCCAGTTCAGGTAATACATGTGAGGAAATCAGAATGGTTTTCCCCATTTTTTTAAGTTCTTTCAAAATCTCCCGCATTTCGATACGCGCGCGCGGATCGAGCCCGGATGCGGGTTCGTCCAGAACGAGCACTTCCGGGTCGTGCATGAGGCAGCGCGCCAGGCAGAGCCGCTGCTTCATGCCGCGCGACAGCGAATCGACGTACGCGTCGGCCTTGTCCGCCAGATCGACGAGTTCGAGCAGCCGCGGGATTTTTTTCAGCCGGTCGACGCGCGGAATGCCGTAACAGGCGCCGTAAAAATCGAGATATTCCGCCGCTTTGAACCGGTCGTATACGCCGAAAAAGTCGGGCATATAGCCGATCAGACGCCGCACGCGGTCGGGATGTTCGGTCACGTCGTAACCGCCGACGCGCGCCGTTCCGGACGTCGGGCGGATCAAGGTCGCGACGATCGCCATCGCCGTCGTTTTCCCGGCGCCGTTCGGCCCGACGAAGCCGTACACCGTTTTTTCGCGGACCGTCATCGTCAAGCCGTCGAGCGCCTTCAAAGCACCGTATGTTTTCGTCAAGTCGCGAATCTCGATCACGGCGCGATCACCCCTTCCGCGGTCACATCCGGCGCCCGGATCGTGGCGCCCTCCGGTCCGGCCGCCCGCACCCGCAGCAGGGAACCGCCGATCAAATACCGCGCCGGCCGATCCGCCTCCCATTCGGCGGACTGTTCGGCGACCGGTTCCCACCGCCAATCCGCTTCGTTCCAGACGGACCACTGCACCGGCCGCTGCGCCGACGGATCACGCTCGAAGGTCAGACGCACACTCCGATATTCGGCGTCCGCCCTGCGCGGAAGGGCGTATTCCAGCATAAGTGCGCCTTCGTCGAGGCGATAACCGGGTAAATCCGGCAAATAAGGCGCTTTGGCCGGCGAAACGACTTTCGGCGCGACGATCCCTTTCGGCACGACGATTCGCCCGTCCCGCACGAACGGATACCGCAGCTCCTGAACGACGAGCTCGGTCGTGCGCGCCCGCACCGGCTTGCCGTTCAGTTTCAGGTCGCTTCTTGTCCGCTCGCGCCATCCGAACGCGTAAACCGCATTCAACCTCGCCCCTGGCAATTCGGTTGCGTTCACGAAGGTCGTCAGAAGCGACCGACGGTGTTCCGAACTTGCGTCCGCCGGAACCGAATCCGTCGCCGACGGGCTTGCGCCGGGCGACGGAGAGGCAAGCGGGATCCGCCACGGAACATCGTTCGGAATTCGACCGCCCCAGCGGGAAACCGCCAAACGAAACGATCCGCTTTCACCCGGTTCGAGGTCGCCGACGCGTGCCCAATCCGGGCCCGACACGACGTAAACGTCCGTCAGTTTTGAACCGGTGTCGTTGCGAAGGACGCCTTCCAGCGCGCCTCCGTCGTACCGGACGTCGTATCCGAGCGCCCCGACGCCGGACAATCGTTCGAACGGCGCGAACGCCTTGCCGACCGACCAGAACGGCGCATCGAAAAAGGTCGCGTGGGTTCCGTCCCCGACGCGCTCGATTGCCGCCCCTGGTTTTCCGGCCAGTTCGCCGGCGTTTCCGCGCACAGCGAAAATCGTCGCAAACCGCACCTCCGGCCATTCCAACGTATAGTCGCCGCCGCCCGGAACGGCTACCGACACGCCGGCCGTCCGAACCGCATACCCGTCGCCGGAAAGAACAGTAACTTCCAGCGTCTGGGCGATCGCCGTCCGGCGTTCGGCAGCCCCAACCGCGAACATCGCCGTCGACGAGACGACCGCAACCGCCGGTACGACCCACCACGCCCATTCGCGCCGACCGCGCCGTTTGAGCAAAAAGTAAACGCCCCACGTCACAGCCGTCGCGTAAACAAGAAACAGGAGCGACAAAACACCGAGCGGCAAAGCTTTCAGTCCCGGAAAGAAGTCCAGTTCGTTTTCCAGCTCGTAAACGGACTGCGGTCTCACAAGGCCGGCCGCCTTCGTGGAATGATTCTCCGCCTTGAGCGAATCGCCGAGCATCGCGGCCCAAAGCCCGGCGTGTCCCGACCACGACGCAAGCGGCTCCCCGGACAAATCGTAGGCCAAATACCAAACCTCGCCGAACCCGAGCGGCCTGCGCACCGCGACGGGCACGCCGGACTGAACCGCCCACGGTTCCGCCCCACTCCTGAGTTCCGCGACCGACACGGTCAGCGGTCCGGCCGGCGGATTCGGCTCTCCGGCCGCCGCCGCAAGCGATTCCAGCGATTCCAGCTGCGTCGTTCCCCGGTACGCGACCGGCGACAACGCTTCCAGCGCGGCGACCGTTTTCGGATACGACGTTCCTCCGGCCAAAAACAATTTGCCGCTGCCGGCCACCCACCGCTCCAGCCGCTCGGCGGCGTTCGCCGGCAGTGTATCGGTCGGAACGGCGTTGAGCACGACGGCGTCCAGCATGTCGAGCAGTTCGGGCTCCCACGGAAAATCGCGATCCGCCGCTGCGTCCAGGCGGACGACGTGAACGTCGTATCCTTTTGCGTTCAGAAGCGAAAGAAACGCCATCGCGTCCGGATCGCGCGCCATCACGCCGACGACGGCGGCGTTTGCGGAAAGAAGCTGCGCCTTGACGGCCGGCTCCGACGCGATCGGTTTCCCTTGCGGATAACCTCCGGCATAAAATTCGACGGCATGATTGCGATCGGTATAGGGCTGGCCCGGCAAGGCGAACCAGACCGTCTTCGCGCCGCCGGCAGGCAAATCGAGCCGTCGGACATACGCGACGTCGCCCGAACCCCCCAGCCCGTCTCCGGCGGCGACGCGGACGACAACATCGCCGGAAACGTCGCGGCCGCCCGGATTGGAGACGATCACTTTCAACGGAAATAGCGATCCTTCCCGGATCTTGCCTCCCCATCCCGCTTCCGTGCGCAGAACAACGCGCCCCTCTTCGGCCGAGGCAAGTCCGGCGAAAACGATTGCGGCCGCAAGCAGACCGATCGCGACCAGCGCCATGAAGCGCCTCCGATTTTTCACACGAAGTCCTCCTTCGTCATCAACGCGGCGCCGGTTCATCGACTCGGCCCGCCGGCAGCCTCGGACCGTCGCCGAGCGCCCGCCGTTTACCGTTGCCCTGCGACGTACGCCGCCCGCCGTTTACTGCGGCCGCATCTCGCGGACGGTCACCGCGTACCAGCGCGGATCGAGCCGTTCGAGGCGCGCGTAGTCGAGCGCGGGAAGTCCGTCGCCCCGGACGTACAGCAGGCCGAGCTCGAGACCCAGACTTTTTTTCCTGACGAACAAAACCGCGTCGCGACCGCGCTTTTCCGCGCTCATGAATTTCCGTTCGCCGAAAACGTAGCGGTACGCCGCGCCGCCGTCCCGATAAGCCTCGCCGACGACGCCGGAAACGTCCACACGTTGCAACAAATCTTCGGCGACCTCCTCCAGCGCCTCGCGGCCGGCGAGCCATTCGTCGCGCATCACGTCGTTTGCATCGATTTTTCCGCCGATGTAAGCCGACGCAAACACCGCCCAAAACAACGCGACGACGCCGAACGCGGCGGCAATGACCTTTCGACCCGACACGTCCTTTCCTCCCCGCGGGCAAGGAATCAACGCCATTATACCACAGCCGCGCATGGTTTGCGGAAGGAAGCCCATACTAACAGACCAAGAAGGAGGAAAACGACATGGCTTCCGAACAATCCCTCGCGGCGTTCGTCGGTCGCATCCGCGACGCGCTCGGGCATCCGCCCGACCTGATCGAGATGCGGATCGGAAATTCGCCGAACGAGGCGGGAACGCTCCTGTTTCTTGAAACGATGTGCGACAAGCGGGAAATCGAGCAGACGCTGCTCGTCGTTCTGTCGCTCGGCCGGACGTTCGATGCGGGCGAACGGGAAAGCGGCGAAAACGGCGGCTCCGTCGGGCCGACTCCGCTCGTGCCGGAACGCAAAATCCGATCGCCGGAAGAAGCGGTCCAGGGGCTTCTGGAAGGATGCGCGCTGCGGATCGTTCCGGACGACGACGGCGTCGTCCGCGAGGCGACGCTCTACCGGACGGGCACGCCCGCCCACCGGCCCGTCGGCACGCCGAGCACCGAAGTGACCGTGCGGGGGCCGAACGAAAGTTTCGTCGAGTCGCTCATGCTCAACGTGTCGCTCATCCGCAAACGGATCAAACACCCGGGACTCCGAATCGAACAGCTGACGCTCGGCTCGGTGACGCGGACGAACGTCGTCATGATATTTCTCAAGCCGGTGGCCAATCCGGACATCGTCGCCGAATGCCGGCGCCGGCTGCAAAACATCCGGACGGACGGCGTGCTGGATTCCGCCTATGTCGAAGAATGGATTCAGGACAGCATCTGGACGCCGTTTGCCACCCTGCTCAACACGGAACGTCCCGACATCGTTGCGTCGCACCTGCTGGAAGGTTCGGTGGCGGTGCTCGTCGACGGCAGTCCGATCGCGCTTGTCGGTCCGTATACTTTTTATCAATTTTTTACTTCTCCAGAGGATTACTACCAAAGAGCCGACATCGCGACAGTTTTGCGCTGGTTGCGCATGCTGGCGTTTTTGCTCGCCATTTTCGTTCCGCCGTTTTATATTTCGGTCATTTCCTATCATCAGGAATTGATTCCGAACCCGCTTCTGATCAACATCGCCGCCCAGCGGGAAGGCGTCCCGTTTCCGTCATTCGTGGAAACGATCGTCATGCTGGTGACGTTCGAGGTGCTGCGGGAGGCCGGCCTGCGCATGCCGCGGGCGGTCGGCCAGGCGGTGTCGATCGTCGGCGCGCTGGTACTCGGCGAATCGGCCGTTCAGGCCGGTCTCGTCTCGCCGATCATGATCATCGTCGTCGCGCTGACGGCAATCGCGAATTTCGTCTCGCCGTCGTACAGTTTCGGCATTTCCCAAAGAATCCTGCAGTTCATGTTCATGACGCTGGCGGCCTTTCTCGGCCTGTTCGGCGTGCTGTGCGGCACTCTGTTTCTCCTCGTTCACCTGGTGTCGCTGAAATCGTTCGGCGTGCCGTATTTTTCGCCGATGGCCCCGGTGTTCTGGAGCGATCTGAAAGACATCTGGGTGCGCGCCCCTCACCCGTGGATGACGCGATACCCGGCGATGTTGCGCCCGAAGCGGCGGACAAGGATGTGACGTTTACTCCGATGAACCGGACTGTCGCTCTGGTCTCGGCCGTCGCGGCGATCGCGCCCCTCGCGGCCGGCTGCTGGGACATGCGGGAAGTCAACCAGCTGGCCATCGTCGACATGGCCGCCCTGGATTTCGAGCCGCAAACGGGAATGGAAATCGGCTACTACCAGGTCGTCAACCCGAACGCCATCACGCAACAGCAGGCATCCGGCCTGCGGTCGCCCGTCTACACCTACCGCGTGGAAGGCCGGACGATCGCCGACCTGGGCCGGCAGGCGGCGCTTCGGCTGCCGCGCGAACTGTTCCCCGACCATTATCAATCGATCATCGTTTCCGAACGGCGCGCCCGCAAGGAGATCATGCAACTTCTGGATTTTTTCGAACGCCAGTTCGACCGGCGGTCGACGGTGCAGCTGTTCGTCGCCGTCGATCCGCTGGAAGACGTGATGACGGAGCTGACGCCGCTCGAACGCCGGCCGGGCAACGCGCTGCGGAAATTGGTCGAAATCCAGTCTTCCGCCAACGGAGCGCTCAGCCGCCGCAATCGCATCAAGGACGTCCTTGAAGATCTGGCGACGGGCCGCTGCGCCGTCGTTCCGATCGTCCGCCTGAAGGGCAAGCCGGTGCGGAACGTCGGGCGCTACCAGTCGTCCGACGCCGATGCGGGCAACCTTTATTTGCACGGCGGCGCCGTATTTTGCGGCGACCGGATGGTCGGCGAGCTCGGCCACGACGACATGTCGTGGTATCACGCGCTGAGCGGGCGGACGGCGGCGCTCGGAGCCACGGTGCGCGCCTCCGTCGGCAGCGTCGACGTCCGAACCGAACGGCTGCGCATACAGAGCCGGCTTGACGCGCACGCGGATCCCCCCGTCTGGCGCGTCCGGATGAAAGCCGCCCTCCATGTGACCGGACTCCGGCCGGACAAGCCGGATTTGACGCACGACGATCTTCGCGACATTTGTCTTGCATTCGAACGGAAGGCCTCCGAACGTGCGTCGGCGGTATACGACCTGTCCGTCCGCCGCGGGTGGGATTTGTTCGGACTGCGCCGAAAAATGACGCTGGCCGGCCGTGACGCCGCGCAGTGGTCGACCGTGCGCTTGCGCGTCGACATCGGCTGCCGGGTGCTCAATCCCGGAGAACTGGCCGGATCGTACGGGCCGCAGATCGAATCGGAGGCGTCTTCACCGTGAACAAAATCCGCATATACCCGTTTCAACTGTTCGTGTTGACGGTCAGCTACACGCTCGGCACCGCGTTCTTCCTTCGCCCGGGCGGATGGATCCGCCGTGCCGGGCCGGACGCCTGGATGGTACCGTTGGCTGCCGGTGCCGTAGGCGTCGCCATGGCCTGTCTGTGGCTGTTCGTCGCGCGCCGATATCCCGAGCAGAGTCTCGTCGGCGTGTGCGTACGGCTGGCCGGGCCGTGGGCGGGTGGTGCGGTCGCCCTGCTGTACGTTTTTTATTTTCTGCAAGTGTCGGCCTGGGTCGTCCGCAACCTCGGCGATTTCATGAAACTGTCGCTCATGCCGAAAACGCCGCTGACCGTCTTTCACCTCGGGTTTCTCGTCATCGCCTGTTACGCCGTCCGCAACGGAGCGGAAACAGTGTCGCGGACGACGGAAAGCCTATTGTCTCTGATTCTTTTTACTGTATTTTCCATATTCGTATTTATGTTTGGTGAATGGAATTGGGAACGGCTGCAGCCCTTTTTCCGCATCGGCTTTCGACGTCTGGCCGAAACCGCCGCGCCCTCGGTCGGTTTTCCGTTTACGGAAACGATTGCGATATGGATGTTTTTTCCTTATATCCGCAAACGAAGGGAAGCAGCGTTTCTCGGGGGACTCGCGGCCGCCACCGTCCTGCTCGCCGTCGCCACCTTCTTCACCGTCGGCATTCTCGGCGTTCCGCGGGCGAGCAGGGCGATTTATCCGTTTTTTACAATCGCCCAGGAAATGCAGATTCCTCCTTTTTTTGAGCATCTGGAGGCGACGGTTTCGATCGTTCTGCTGGTCGGTATTTATCTGAAACTGTCGATCGCGCTGTTCGCCGCCGTCGAAGGCGTCCGCCAGCTGTTCCGCCTCAACGGGCGGACGGTGGCGTGGCCGCTCGGCGCGCTCGTCGCCGGGCTGGCGCTGCAACATCATAACATCTTGGAAAATCTTGAATGGGATTCACGGCATACGTTCGCCTTTATGCTGCCGTTCGGGCTCATCTTTCCGCTGGCGCTTGCGATGATCGCCGTCTTTCGCGTCAATCCGCGTGCGGACGCCTCGTCGCTGGAGCCGGCCGACGCCCGACCCGGCCGACGCTACGCGATCGCCGTCGCCGTCGCCGGCATCTTCGCACTCGCGCAATGGGCGAGCATCTGGGCCGGCCGACCGTTCCGCCCTGTCGTCTGGATCGGCGACTGGCTGTCGAGATGGGGACTGTAGGCGTCCCGAATCCGGGCGTTTGCATCCAGCCGACACGCCGAAAATCGCGCGCGTCCCGACAGCGACGTCGATCTCGCCTATGCGAGCGATACGCCGGTCGATCACGTCCGACGTTTCGAGATCGCGCAGAAATTGGCCGAAGCGCTCGACCGAGACGTCGATCTCGTCGACCTGGACGCGGCGTCCACCGTCATGCAAACGCAAATCTTGCAAGGCGTCGTCCTGCACTGCAGTGACGAAACGCGCCGCCTTCTTCTGGAAGCGAAAATCTATAAAATGTATGCCAAACTGAATGAGGAAAGAAAAATCATTCTGGACGGCATTTTGGAAAGAGGTACGGTCTATGAAGATGGATGCCGTTCTCAATAAAGCCGCCGTCGTCGAACGGTGCGTCCGGCGCGTCCGGGAAGAATACCGGAACGACCCGGCCCGTCTGAACGATCCGACCGTTCAAGATTCGATCATCATATCCGTCGACACCGCGAAACGAATGAAGGCCATGGTCGGCTTCCGCAATATTGCAATTCACGATGATCAAAAAGTGAATTTGGACATTGTCCGCAACATTGTCGAACGGCATCTCGGCGATCTGATCGATTTTTCAAACACGATCGTCCGCGCCCTGGTTCCTTGAGTTACCGGCGATCCAGGACGCCAGAAAGAAATACTAAAGGCGGTGGAGAATCATACAAAATCCGATCACTGGATGGGTCTAGTCATGTTTTCCGCGCGAAACCGTTCGGTCAGCACGGTGAGGGGCCGCTTCCGGCCTTGCCGTAATCGAACGGGAACACACCGCCAATCGAAGTGCTGTTTTCCCCGGAGAACCCGCTGTCGACGTCGGTGTCCGGTTTCGAGCATTCCGGTCCGCAGGCGATCAGGACCAAGCCCTATCTATCGCCATTGCAATCCCATGATAGCGTTTACAATCCGTTTTTTTGAATCGCGGTCGACGGCCGCCCATAAGAGACGGCCAACCGACCGCTCAAATTTACCGCACCAACTGGTGAATCGGCCGGCCGAGCGCGCCTTCCGCCGCTTCCATCGCCATCTCGCCCAGCGTCGGATGCGGGTGGATCGTCAGCGCGACGTCTTCCAGCGTCGCCCCCATCTCGATCGCCAGCGCGAATTCGGAGATCAGGTTCGACGCCTCCGCGCCGACGATCTGGGCGCCGACGACGACTCCGTCCGGTTTGCGCGCGATCACCTTGACGAAGCCCTCGCCGGCGTCGAGCGTCTGCGCGCGGCCGTTGGCGCCGTAACTGAACCGGCCGACGGCGACGTCGAGCCCTTGTGCTTTCGCTTCCGTCTCCGTCAGGCCGACCGACGCGATCTCCGGATCGGAAAAGACGACGGCCGGAATCGCGCGGTAATCGACGCGGCTCGGCAGGCCCGCGATCGCTTCGGCGGCGACTTTGCCCTCGTAAGAAGCCTTGTGCGCGAGGGCGGGGCCGGCCACGACGTCGCCGATCGCGAAAAGATGCGGCACGCTCGTGCGGCACTGGCCGTCGACCTCAATCAGGCCGCGCGCATCGCGGCGGACGCCGATGCCTTCCAGGCCGATGCCCTCGGTGTTCGGCCGGCGGCCGACCGTCACCAACACGTAGTCGGCGACGAGCTGCTTTTCCTCACCGCCCTCTTCATAGACGACCGTCACGCCGGCTTCGTCCTGGCGCGCTTCCTTCGCCTTGACGCCGGTCAGAATTCGCACGCCGTTCTTGCGCAGGCCGCGCACGACCCAGCGCGTCGCCTCATCCTCGAATTCCGGCAAAATCGCGTTTCGCGCCTCGAGAATCGTCACTTCTGCGCCGAACTTGGCGAACGTCTGGCCGAGCTCGACGCCGATGTAGCCGCCGCCGACGACGGCGAGCCGACGCGGCACTTCGTTCAGCCGGAGCGCCTCCGTCGACGACAGGATGCGGCCGCCGAACGGAAAGCCGGGCAGTTCCACCGGCCGCGAACCGGTGGCGATGATCGCATGGCGGAAGCGGAACCGGACGGGCGCGGCGTCTTCGTTTTCCGGAGAGATCGTCGCCGTGTCCGGCCCGTTGAAAAATGCCTCGCCTTTGACGACGCGCACCTTGTTGCCCTTCAGCAAAGAGGCGACGCCGCCGGCCTGCTTGCGGACGATGCCGTTTTTCCATTCCTGCACTTTGGCGAAATCGACCGAAACGTCCCCCGCCGCGATGCCGATCGCCGATGCGTGTTTCATTTGCTCAAAACGGTGCGCCGCCTCGATCAGCGCTTTCGACGGGATGCAGCCTTCGTTCAGGCAGACGCCGCCCAGCTCTCGGCGCTCGGCGACGACGACGGACTTGCCGAGCTGCGCGGCGCGGATGGCGGCGACGTAGCCGCCCGGCCCCGCCCCGACGACGAGCACGTCGATTTCTTCAGCCATGCTGCCGACGACCATCGTTCACACCTCCAAGACGAGCAGCTGCGGGTCTTCCAACAGCCGCTTCACGTCGTTGAGCGCCTTCTGGGCGGTCGCGCCGTCGATCAGCCGGTGATCGAAGCTGAGCGACAGGGCCATGACGTGGCCGATCGCGATCTGGCCGTTTTTGACGACCGGTTTTTGCGCGATGCGGCCGACGCCGAGAATGGCGACTTCCGGCCAGTTGATGACCGGCGTGAAAAAGAGTCCTCCGACCGACCCGACGTTCGTGATCGTGATCGTGCTGCCTTTCAGCTCGTTCGGCGTAAGCTTGCCTTCGCGGGCGCGCGCGGCGAGATCGCGGATTTCCGCGGCGATCTGCAGCACGCTTTTGCGGTCGGCGTCGAACACGACCGGGACGACGAGCCCGTCGGCGGTGTCGGTGGCGATGCCGACGTGGTAATATTTTTTGTACACGATTTCCTGACGCTCGTCGTCGATCGACGCGTTGAGCGCGGGATACCGCCGGCAAGCGGCGACCAGCGCCTTGACGACGAACGGCAGATACGTCAGTTTGACGCCGCGCTCCTCGGCGATCGGCAGCGCCTTTTCGCGGAGGGCGACGAGTTCGGAGACGTCCGCTTCGTCCATCAACGTCACGTGCGGCGCCGTGTAGACGGATTTGACCATCGCCTGGGCGACGGCGCGACGGATGCCGCGCAGCGGCACGCGTTCCTCCAGACCGCCGGCTTCGGCCGCAACTCGCGACGGTGCGGCGGGCGCCGGTTGCGGCTCTGCCGCCCGGACGGCGTCGGCCGCCTCGGCGGGACGGTCGATCCTCTGATCCGCCGTCTTCCCTTGCGCCGCGCGCATCACGTCCTCCCGCGTGACGTGACCGTGCCGGCCCGTGCCTTTTACCTGCCGGATGTCGACGCCGAGTTCGCGGGCCAGTTTGCGCACGCTCGGCGTCGCCAGCACGTCGGTCGCCGGAACCGCGCCGGAAACAGCCCCGCCGGCCGGGGCGACAGGTGCGGCTGCAGCAGGTGAGGCCCCAGCCGGAACGGCCGCTGCAGAGCCGGGCGTCGCCGGCGCATCCGCCGCCTGCGCAGCCGACGGCATAACGGCATTCGCCGCGGTCCCCGCACCGCCGACGGGTCCCGCCGCATGACCTCCCGTCGCCGGACCTCCGCCCCGCACTTCGCCGGCCGTCTCGAACACAGCCAGCACTTGCCCGACCGTAGCCACCGTCCCTTCGGGCACCTTGATTTCGACCACCTTGCCGGTGACCGGCGAGGGCACTTCGACGACCGCCTTGTCGTTCTGCACTTCCATCAGGATATCGTCTTCCTTGACGGAATCGCCGGGTTTGACGCGCCATTTCATGATTTCGCCTTCGTGCAGCCCTTCGCCGAGCTCCGGCATCCGGTATTCCCACAGCGCCATGTCGTTCGATCCTCCCGTGACGGACACGGCCGCCGCCGACGCCGGCCCCAACCGGCTAACCCGGCGGACGGACCGTCCGATGTCCGCGATCCCTGGATTCGCGACCGATCGCACGCGATCGACCGGCCGCGTTTCAGTACTCCAGCACTTTCCGCACGCCGTCCGCCACGCGCGCCGGCGTCGGCATCCACTCGTCCTCGATCTGCGCGAACGCGTAGACGGTATCCGGCGCGGCGACGCGCAACACCGGCGCCTCCAAGTGAAAAATCGCCTTTTCGTTGATCTGCGCGATCACTTCCGCGGCGACGCCGGCCGTTTTTTGCGCCTCCTGGACGACGATCGCGCGGTTCGTCTTGCGGATCGACGCGACGATCGTGTCGATGTCGATCGGCATCAGCGTGCGCAGGTCGATCACTTCGCATTCGACGCCTTCTTTCGCCAGCTCTTCGGCAGCCCTGAGCGACGTATATACCATCGCGCCGTAGGCGATCACCGTGACGTGCCGCCCCTCGCGGACGACGTTCGCCTTGCCGATCGGCACCGTGTAATCGCCTTCCGGTACCTCCTGGCGGAACGACCGGTACAGCTTCAGGTGCTCCATGAAAAAGACCGGGTCGTTGTCGCGGATCGCCGCGATCAGAAGCCCCTTGGCGTCGTACGGATTGGACGGGCAGACGACCTTGATGCCGGGCGTCTGGATGAACAGCCCTTCCAGACTGTCCGTATGCAGCTCGGCCGCGCGCACTCCGCCGCCGAACGGCGTCCGGATGACGAGCGGCGCGTGATACCGGCCGCCCGAGCGATAGCGAAGCCGCGAAGCCTGTCCGCAGATCGAATCCATCACTTCGAACACGAAACCGATGAACTGGATTTCCATCACCGGACGGAAACCTTGCGTGCAGAGGCCGACCGCCAACCCGCCGATGCCCGACTCCGCGAGCGGCGTGTCGAACACGCGGTGCTCGCCGAACTCTTTCTGCAGTCCCTCCGTCGCGCGGAACACGCCGCCGAGATGCCCGACGTCCTCGCCGAACACGAGCACGTTCGGGTCGCGCTTAAGCTCCAGCCTGAGCGCCTCGTTGATCGCCTGAATCATCGTCAGCTGCGCCATCGGATCAACGCCCCTCCCCCGCGGCGAACCACGCCTTCTGCTCTTCGAGATGCGGCGGCGTCGTCTCGAACATCGAATCGATCAGGCCCGGAACCGTCATCGGCGGGGTCTCCTCGGCCTTCCGGATCTGATCGTTCACGAACGCGCGCGCTTCCTCGATCGTTTTTTCCTCTTCCTCGTCCGACCAGAGCCCTTTCGCCTTCAAAAACGCGCGGAACCTCACGAGCGGGTCCTTTTGCTCCCATTCGCTCAATTCTTCTTTCGTCCGGTACTTCGTCGGGTCGTCGCCGGACATCGAATGCGGCCCGAACCGGTACGTCAGCGCCTCGATCAGCGTCGGCAGACCTTCAAGCGCGTATTCGCGCGCCTCTTTGACCGCCGCGTACACCGCCAGCACGTCCATGCCGTCGACCAGCACGCCGCGGATGCCGGCTGCGACCGCCTTTTGCGCGATCGTCTCCGCCATCGACTGTTTCGACCGCGGCGTCGAAATCGCATACCCGTTGTTCTGCACGATGAAAATGCACGGCAGGCGGAACGCGCCGGCGAAATTCATGCCCTCGTAAAAATCGCCCTGCGAGCTGCCGCCGTCGCCTGTGTACGCGACGACGACGTTGCGCTTGCCTCGCAGCTTCAGCCCCATCGCCACGCCGGGCGCCTGCACGTATTGCGCGCCGATGATGATCTGCGGCAGAAGCACGCACACGCCTTCGGGAATTTGCCCGCCGTGCTGGTGGCCGCGCGAATAAAGAAACGACTGGTACAGCGGATAGCCGTGCCAGACGAGCTGCGGCATGTCGCGGTAACCGGGGCAAATCCAGTCTTCCTTATCAAGCGCGAACTCGCTGCCGATCATCGTGCCTTCCTGCCCCGACACCGGCGCGTAAAACCCGAGCCTGCCCTGCCGGCTGAGCGACACGGCGCGCTGGTCCCAGACGCGCGTAAACACCATGCGGCGCATCAGCTCGCGCAACTGGGCGTCGTCGAGCTTCGGCATGCGGGCCGGGTCGACGACTTCGCCCTGCGGCGACAACACTTGCAGCGGTTCCAATTCCACCTTGCGGACCTCGTAGCCCATCGGCTTCACCCCGTTTCATTCTTCCGTGAAAACCGTGAAAACGCCCGAAAACTGTTGCAGCAGTTGTCTCAAACTGTTGCAAACAGTTCTGGGCTTGATGCGGCGATCGTCCGGACGTTCCGGAATTTCAACCGTTCTTTTGATATAACAGTTCACCCCGATTATATAGTACAGTCGCGTAAAAATCCAGTCCCTTATCATCATGCGCAAAATCGCGCGCAGGAAACCGTCGGGTCGAACCGTGTGCCCGTTCGCAGGATGTTGCGGCACGAGGGCGCGGGGGGTATGATCGACTTGATCGGATCAAAACGCTTTGAGAAAGGAAGTCGGGCGCTATGAAATACGCCCTCGTCACCGGCGCCGACCGCGGGCTCGGCCTCGCGCTCGTGCGTGTGCTGCTGAAGAAGGGTTACCGCGTCTTTGCGGGGCGTTATTTGGGAGAATGCGCGGAACTCGACCGCTTGCGGACAACTGCCGGCGACCGGCTCGACATCCTGCCGCTCGACGTCGGCTCCGACGAAAGCGTGCGCGACGCCGCACAGGCGGTCGAAGCCGAGACCGACCGGCTCGACCTGCTCGTCAACAACGCCGCCGTCCTCGGCGACATCGACGCGACGGTCGAAGACGCGCTCGATTTCGCCGACATGCTGCGCGTCTACAACGTCAACGCGCTCGGCGCGCTGCGCGTGACGAACGCGCTGTTTCCGTTGCTGAAGCGAGGCGAAGACAAGCTGATCGTCAACATCTCGTCCGAAGCCGGCAGCATCGCCGCCTGCTGGCGCACCGCGTGGTTCGGCTACGCGATGTCGAAAGCGGCGCTGAACCGCCAGTCGGCGATCGTGCACAACCATTTTCGGAAGTTCGGCGGACAGGTGCTCGTCGTGCATCCCGGCTGGATCCGCACCCATATGCGCGGCCGGCTGGACGAAGCCGCCGAACTGTCGCCCGACGAGGCGGCCGAACTCGTCGGGCGGCTGATCGACAACCACAGGGCGTACGCCGGCGACCGGCCAGCATTTCTCAATGAACGCGGCGAACCGATGCCGTGGTGAGATATCTTGTAAATCTCTTGGAAATAGATATCATATAATGAAAATAGCAGGTAAAACAATATTACAGAATTGACTCAACATAGCAATGATGTTGCCTCGGTGGTAAGTGCCGTGGTTGACGACGTGCCGCACGATGTCGACGGTAACGCGCGTTGAGCGTGCCGAACTGGAGGTGCGGATAGAAGGAGACGGCCTCCATGTTGGTCGCGTTGAGGAAAGTCCGGTACTGTTCGGCCAACCCGAGGTGTCTTCCCTCCAGTTCCTCCAGGCTCATGCCACGGGGTTCCTCCAGAATGCGTTGGCTGGCCGGGACGATTTCCGCGAACCGGCCGGACATAGCCAATTGCCAGGTGTTGTCCACCCGGTACAGATGGACCAACGTTGTCGAAAATCGACGGGAACACGCTCGAAATCTCCTTGCGGACGATCTCCTCCGGCAGCTCTTTCAGGCGCCGGAAAATTAGGTCGTTTTCCCAAACGTGATAATCGTACAGCCGCAAAGCTTCATGTTTCATCGGCGCACCTTCCTTGTTTTGGATCTTCTTTTTTTCCAATGATCTTCAATGTTCCGTCGGTTTCCTTCCGGTTTCAGACTTCGCCCGTGTCCAGCCTCAGACGCATGACGTGGCGCCTGCTTCCGGCCCGGCCCACCTCAATGAATCCGCACGAACGGAACTCCGGGACGAAACCCATGAAACGGTAACTGGGCGAATCGGGGTCCACAGGATACGCTTCCACAGCGGTCGCTCCCCGCCGCGTCGGGATTCCGCCCCCCGAGACCTCGGCAGGTTTCAGGTTTCGCGCGGAGCTACCGAGCAGGCCACGGGCTCCTCTCCGGCGTACGCGAGGATGCCCACGGGCACCCCGTCGTCCACGAGCCGCTTCATGGCCGCCTTGCGGCTTGTCCGGTCTTTCCGGTCCCCGGGCTTTCCCCGCCAGATCATGCACCAGCAGTGTTTCGGGCCGCCGCGGCTTTCGAACAGCTTTTCCGTGTCGCGCCACATCCGCGCCGCCAAGGTTCTGCCCATCGGCGTGGTTTACGCGGTTTTTACAGGGATCGGGACGATCGGAACGGTGGTCGTCGACGCGATCTTCGTGGATGAAGGCGTCAAACCGGTGAAGCTGGTGTTGATTTTCGCGCTGCTCGGATTCATCATCGGCCTGAAATTGTCCGAAAAAGGGGGAACGCCCTGATGGCCTGGACGCTGCTCATCCTGGCCGGCCTGATGGAAGTCGTCGGCGTCATCGGCCTCAAGCGGACGGCCATGAAGAACAACTGGCCCAACCATCTGATCCTGATCGGTGGATTTCTGGCCAGTTTCCAGTTATTGCTCCGGGCGATGCAGGAGATCGCCCTCTCGACGGCTTACGCCGTCTGGACCGGCATTGGAGCGCTGGGCGCCGCGCTGGTCGGGTGGCTCTTGTACAAGGAGAAGCTGAGTCCGCTGAGGCTCATTTGCATGGTCGGCATCACGGTCTGCGTGATCGGCCTGAAATGGGCGGAATGAAGCGCGGAAACGGCGCCCGCCCGCACCGGGGTGAACGGTTGGCTCCGCACCGGCCGGCGCCGGCCGCGAATTTCGTTGTCGCACGCCGGCGCCGGTTTTTGTTGTGCGCCTCGCGTCGTTTCTAACGGACCGTCTGGACGTTATTTTTGGAAAAACAGCCACTTTACCGGGCGTAACGGACCGCAGAGGCGTTATTGGGAAGGATGGACCGCTTCAGGAGGGGAAAACCGCTAAATAACGTCTTCCGGTCCGTTAAAAATTCCGCACCGCGACTTCACGGCGAAATAAAGGCTTCCGGGTCCGTTGGGGCACCGGGGCTTTTTTGATTTGACGGAGCTTATATTGACAACCGGCGATGAAGGGATTAAAATCAGGTATGGAAATGAACATGAGAATCATTATCAATAAAAATCCGGTTGGATCACCCTGTCGGGAGGATTGGACGATGCGCAAACACCCCATTCTGTTACCAATTCTTGTATTTCTGTTCCTGTTGGCGTTCACCGCCTGCGGCGGCAACGAATCAACGGAGTCAGGCGCGTCTTCGGAGGAAAACATGAACACCACCGCATCGCCGTCCGCTGCCGGCGACGGGACGCCGCCCACCGGCAACGAAGCGTCGCCGCCCAAAAACGAACCGGTCACGCGCATCTATCAATCCGAAAACGGGCCGGTGGAAGTTCCCGCCCATCCGCAGCGCGTCGTCGTGCTGGCCTCGTTCGCCGGCAATGTGATGGCGCTGGATGTGCCGCTAGTCGGAGTCGATCAGTGGAGCAAAATGAATCCGCGATTCCGGCAGCGGCTGGAGGGCGTGGCGGAAGTGACCGACGAAGACTTGGAAAAACTGATCGAACTGGGGCCCGACCTGATCATCGGTCTGTCCAACACGAAGAATCTCGACCGGTTGCGCCAGATCGCGCCCACCGTCACCTACACCTACGGAAAGCTGGACTATTTGACGCAGCATCTAGAAATCGGCAAATTGCTCAACAAGGAAGCGGAAGCGCAGGCCTGGATCGAAGATTTCAGGCGGCGGGCGCGGCAGGCCGGCGAGGACATCCGTGCCAAAATCGGCCAGGACGTCACCGTTTCCGTGATCGAAAGTTTCAACAAAGAGCTGTACGTCTTCGGCGACAACTGGGGGCGCGGCACTGAAATCCTGTATCAGGAAATGAAACTGAAGATGCCGGAAAAGGTGCGGGAAACGGCGCTGAAGGACGGTTACTACCTCATCTCGCCGGAAGTTCTGCCCGAGTTTGCGGGCGACTACCTGATCATCAGCAAAGATCCGGATGCGGACAATTCGTTCCAGAAAACGGAGACGTACAAAAACATACCGGCCGTCAAAAATGGCCGCGTGTTTGAAGCCAATGCGAGAGAGTTTTACTTCAACGATCCGCTCACGCTGGAATATCAGCTGGAATTTTTCATCAAAAACTTCCTTGGTGAATAATCGCCGATGATTCCGAAAAACAGGACTTTCCGCTTTGCCGTCGCGCTGGCGGCCGGGACGCTGGCGCTCGCCGGAATGTTCGCCGTTTCCATGATCGCCGGCGCGGCGGACGTGTCGGTTCGGGACGTTTGGTTGGCGATGACCTCTCGGGCGACGGGAGAAGACATTCTGATCGTTCGCGAGCTTCGCCTGCCGCGCGAACTCGGCGCCATGCTGGTCGGCGCCGCCTTTGGCGTGTCCGGGGCGATTATGCAGGGACTGACGCGAAATCCGCTCGCCGATCCCGGTTTGCTCGGTCTGACGGCTGGCGCCAACGTGGCGCTGGCCGTCGCTTTCGCACTGCTACCCGGCATCGGATTTTTGGGCACGACGTTTGTCTGTTTCGCCGGGGCGGCGCTCGGCGCCGTGCTGGTGGTCGCACTCGGCGCGTTCGGAGGAGGCCGTCTATCCCCGCTGCGGGTCGTGCTCACGGGTGCTGCCGTCAGCACGTTCCTGCAGGCGGTCGCGGAAGGCGTCAGCCTTTTGTTCAAAATTTCCAAAGAAGTTTCCATGTGGACGGCGGGCGGCCTGATCGGCACCACCTGGACCCAGCTACAGATCCTCGCGCCGATCGTCTTCGTCTGCACGCTGGCCGCCCTGGCGATGGCCAGACAGCTGACCGTTCTCAGCATGAGCGAGGAAGTCGCGGTCGGCCTGGGACAGAAACGGTTTCAGACGAGAACCTTGTTGTTTGTCATCGTGATCCTGCTGAGCGGCGGTTCCGTCGCGCTGGCCGGCAACATGGCTTTTGTCGGGCTGATGATCCCTCATCTGGTCCGCCCCCTGGTGGGACACGATTACCGGCAGGTGCTGCCGATGTCCGTCATCGCGGGGGCGGCATTCATGCTGCTGGCCGACACGCTCGGACGCACCGTCAATGCGCCCTACGAGACGCCCATGGCGGCAATCGTGGCGCTTCTCGGTTTGCCCTTTTTCCTGTATGTTGTGCATAAGGAGGGGAAAGCGCCGCGATGAGACAACGGGCGATTGTCCGGAGACAGCGGATTTTGCTCGTCATCATGCTGGGACTTATTGCGCTTACCTTTGTCGTCGGAATGGGGTGGGGGTACGCGTCGTTGTCGTTTGACCGGTTGCTTCCCGTTCTGCTTGGCAAGGGGACGGCCAAGGAACAGTTCGTGTTGTATTCGATCCGGCTGCCGCGCCTTGCGGTCACGCTGCTAGCGGGCATGGCCCTGGCTCTGTCGGGCGCGCTGCTGCAAGGTCTGATGCGGAACAATCTGGCCGATCCGGGGATCGTCGGCATCAACGCCGGCGCTGGGGTGGGCGTCGCCCTCTATTTTCTGTTTTTCCCCGCACAGGCGGATTCGTTCGTTTACGTGCTGCCGCTGGTCGCGTTTTTCGGCGCGTGCCTTACGGCGGCGCTGATTTATCTGTTCGCTTCTCGCCGGGGAACGGGCATACAACCGATCCGGCTGGTGCTCGTGGGGGTCGGATTTTCCCTGGCGCTGTCGGGGACGATGGTGGTGCTGATCACGTCCGCGGACCCCTTCCAGGTCGATTTTATCGCGCGATGGCTGACCGGAAGCGTCTGGGGCACGGACTGGCCTTTTGTATGGGCGCTGCTTCCGTGGCTGTTGGTCCTGGTCCCCGTCGCCCTGCTGAAGACGCGCAGCCTCGACATGCTTGGACTGGGCGACGTCGCCGCGACCGGAGCGGGCGTGCCGGTGGAGCGGGAGCGCCTGCTTCTGCTGCTGGCCGCGGTCGGACTCGCCGCTTCCGCGGTGGCGGTCACCGGCGGCATCTCCTTCATCGGCCTAATGGCGCCGCATATCGCCAGGGCGCTGGTGGGCCCAAGGTATGGGTTGATGTTGCCGCTGGCCGTTCTGGTCGGAGGCTGGCTGCTGGTCGCGGCCGATATCGTTGGCCGCAATCTGGCGGACGGCATTCCCGCCGGAATTATGGTGTCACTGATCGGCGCGCCGTATTTTGTCTATTTGCTCCTGAAAAAGTGAGGCGTTGCGAGATGGACTTGCGCACCCGTGAGCTGGAGGTCGGCTATGCCGACGACGTCGTCGTGCGGAATCTGAACCTGTCCGTGCTACCCGGCCGGATTACGGCGCTCGTGGGAGCGAACGGATCGGGCAAATCGACCATTCTGAAAGCGATGGCGCGAATCCTGAAACCGAAGGCCGGCAGCGTGTTGCTCGACGGCAAGGCGATTCACAAACTGCCGACGAGAACGGTGGCCCGGCAGCTCGCCATTTTGCCGCAAAACCCGACGGCGCCGGACGGGCTGACCGTGAGCGAACTGGTCGCCTACGGCCGTTTCCCGCACCAGGGCGGCTTCGGCGGCCTGACGAAGGAAGACCAGGAAGTCGTGCGTTGGGCGCTTCGCGTGACCGGCATGGAGCCGCATGCGGAACGCCCGGTCGATCAGCTTTCCGGCGGCCAGCGACAGCGGGCCTGGATCGCCATGGCGCTGGCCCAGCAGACGCCGATGCTGTTTCTGGACGAGCCGACCACTTATCTGGACATGGCGCATCAGCTGGAAGTGCTGCAGCTTTTGCAGCGGCTGAACCGGGAGGAAGGCCGGACGGTCGTGATGGTGCTTCACGATCTGAATCACGCTTCCCGTTACGCCCATCACATGGTGGCGATCAAAGGCGGCACCGTTTACGGCGAAGGCGCGCCGGCGGACGTGATGACGCCGGAAATGCTTCGCGAGGTATTCGGCATCGAGGCGGACATCGTGCCGGACCCGCGCACGGGCCTCCCGCTTTGCCTGCCGTACGCGCTGGCGAACGATGCGCCGCAGGCTGACGCTCCCCGGGACGGATTTGCGGGCGGGGAGGAAACGGCGGCGGTGGCGGGGCGCTAGCGGTTTCAGGAGCGCAGGCAGATTAACAGATACTGTCGCCGTACAGGTTTGGGCGTTTAGGAATTGATGGTCCGGCTGTTCACGCGACGGATCCGAACGGTTCGGATGGTCAATATGCCATGCAAGTGCCGGCGGATTCCGGCATTGGCGGTCGTACGTTCCCCAACGGGCCTGCAGTCTTGCAAGCTTATCGCCCGTCGTTCGGGTACAGGTCGTCCGGGTCGGTCAGGCTGTCAGGATCTTCCCACAACTCATCCTGGTCGCTGCCCCAGATGTAATCGTAACCGGGCGTAATCCTGGGAGGTGCGGAGGACGCGGTTTTTTTGCCGTTTGTCGGTGGTTCCGGTGGTTCGATATGTGCGGATTCCGGCGCCGTCCACGCCGCCCCGTAAACCTGCGCCTGCCGAGGAACTGTCATGCTTCCCGTCCTGCGGCTGGCGGTGATCGTCTTTGCGCTTGTCCCGTTTTTCCGGCAATGGTCGCATCCTCCCTGAAAGTACGTTTGGGATTTACCAATATTTTGTACGCAAAAGACGCGGGACAAACGCCGGCCATCTTTCATGACGGATTCGCGACGCCGATTCGTCATTTTCTTCGTCTGATTCGTAACGGAAGAACCAAACACGGAAAGGTGAAACGGGAGAAAATACGCCTCCGGATCCGTTGCGTGACACAAGGGAAATTGGGCCGGGAGAGCAGGAAGAATTCACGTTGATTTTGTCGGCAAGTTTGATAGACTTCAGCCAAAATTTTGAAAGCCCGTTGTTATGATAAAGTGACAGGGGATAAGGGAAGAGGGTTATGTAATGTAAAATTTTGTAATTCTCTAACCGGACATCAACGCAAGCCGCGCTTCGATTCGTTGCCGCGCATGGCGATACGGAAAGTCACAAGCCAGTTTCAGGACGAGCTTGCTGCTGTGCCGGACGATCGTCGCCGTACATTGGAAAATCTCCAGCGGAAACCTGACGATCGTGTAGCCATGATGAACAGGCTCACAACAGTCCCGCTTGAACCGCTCATAGAGGTTATAAGCCAGCAGTTTGCGGATCACAGCTTGCCCACGTAACCGATCCCTTTGCTCTCCCACAGGCGGTAGAACTCTTCGCCGCCGAATCCCTTGTCGAACCGGGCATACTTCACCGTCCGCCCGCCCAGCAGTTCCGTTTATTTGCATTTTTCACTTGTAAGGTGAAAGATGCAAGACAGACTAAAGCCGACAAGCTCACGGATTCAGGAAATTTTATAATTTATATCTTAACATTATTAAAAACTTTATATGTCGAGACATCAAGGATATAACATTCAGGACAATTTTTTAATGAAGTACGAAGTCACCAGACGAGGCTGCCGAACTCGTCCGGCGGTTAATCGACAGGCATGAAGCATACCGGGGCGACTGCCCGGAGTTTCTCAACGAATGCGGCGAACCGACGCCGCAGTGACGGAAGCCCTCTCGAATTCGAACGCTTGCCGCGGCGAAGCGTCCGGCGAACTCCCCCCGGTCTGCCTCCCGGCCTGCTGATCTGCCGGCGGCACCCGGTTCGCAACGACGACGCGGTCGCCGCGGCAGACGAACAGCCGACGCACGCGCACGCCGACGATGCTGCCGAGGCTCGGCGCCTCGACTTCCGACGACAGATAGCCCGGCAACAACATACCGCCGACTTCGACGTCCAGCCTCCATCGGTCCCCGCAAAACCGGATTTTCCGGACGACGCCCGATTCCGCGCCCGACTCCGCAGCCCGATCGCCGCCGCTGTCGGCCTCCGCGCCGCCAAACGGCATAATATCGACAAATTCCGGCCGCACGAGTGCGTAATCCCCTTCGTCTTTCCATGCCGCAAATCCGGGCAAAGCGGCCCATCCGGCACCGTCCAGCCGGACCGCTTCGCCGACGAAACCGGCGACGAACGGCGTCTGCGGGTTCCGCCAGACGTCGACCGGCGTCCCTTGTTGTTCCAGACGCCCGTCCCGGATAATCATCAGCTCGTCGGCCAGTTCCAGCGCTTCTTCCTGATCGTGCGTCACAAACAGCGTCGTCACGCCGATGCGCACGATCGTCTCCTTCAGCCACGCGCGCAGCGTTTTTCGCACGGCGGCGTCGACCGCGGCGAACGGCTCATCCAACAACAAAAGCTTCGGCCCCGGCGCCAGCGCGCGTGCAAACGCGACCCGCTGTTTCTGACCGCCGGACAGCTGATGCGGCAGCCTGCGCTCCAAGCCTTCCAGCCCCGTCAGCGCAACCAGTTCGGCGACCCGTCTCCGCACGTCCGTTTTCGCGACGCGCCGAACTTCAAGCCCGAACGCGATATTGTCGAACACCGTCATGTGGCGGAACAACGCATAGTGCTGGAACACAAAACCGATTTCCCGCTCCTGCGGCGGAACACCGGTCACATTGCGGCCGTCGAACCGGATTTCCCCACCGTCGGGAACCTCAAGACCGGCAAGCATGCGGAGAATCGTCGACTTGCCGCCGCCGCTCGGTCCGAGCAGCGCGACGAGCCGCCCCGGCTCGACTGTAAAACTGACGTCTCGCACCACTTCCGTTTTACCGAACGACTTCCGAAGACGGTTCACCTCGACCCGCATACCGGGCCTCCCCCCATTCCATCATCCGTTTCACTGCCATCGTCGCCAAGCCGATCAGCGTCAGCAGCGAGGCAACAGCGAACGACGCCGTAAAATCGTAATCGTTGTACAAAATCTCCACATGCAACGGAATCGTGTTCGTCTCCCCGCGAATGTGCCCGGAAACGACCGATACCGCGCCGAATTCCCCCATCGCCCGCGCCGCGCACAAAACGGCCCCGTAAAACAGCGCCCACCGGATGTTCGGCAACGTAATGCGCCAAAACAGCGTCCATCCCTTCGCCCCGAGCGTCGCCGCCGCTTCTTCCTCCCCCGTGCCGAGCGACTGCATGACCGGCACGAGTTCGCGGGCGACGAACGGAACCGTGACGAACATCGTCGCCAGCACAATGCCTGGCATCGCGAACACGATCCGGATGTCGTGCTGCTCCAACCAAGGGCCGAACCAACCGCGGGAGCCGAACAGCAAGACGAACACGAGCCCGGCGATGACCGGCGACACCGCGAACGGCAGATCGATCATCGAAACGAGCAGCCTTTTGCCAGGAAAACGAAATCGCGTCAGCGCCCAGGACGCGGCCAGACCGAACGCGAGCTGGAACGGCAGCACGATCGCCGCCGTCACGAGCGTCAGCCGAATCGCCGCCACGGCGTCGGGCTCGGTCAGCGCGTCCAGATAGACTCCCACCCCTTTCCGAAACGCCTGTTCGAACACCGTCGCCAGCGGCAACACGAGCACGACGGCGACGAACAGCGCCGTTACGACGCCGAGCACCGCCCGAAACCAGCGAGGTTCCTGCATGTCGGATCCCTCCCTTGCGTGATGCGCGCCGCGCACGACACGCTTATACGCTCCGCAGCCTTTGCGCCGCTTTCCACTGCAGAACGTTAATCGCAAACAACAGCGCAAACGACAACACCAGCATGACGAGCGCGATCGCGGCCGCCCCCGGATAATCGAACTGCTCCAGCCGCGTCATGATCAGAAGCGGCGCGATCTCCGTTTTCATCGGCATGTTGCCGGCGATAAAAATGACCGACCCGTATTCGCCGACCCCCCTCGCCAACGCCAACACGAACCCGGCCAATGCGGCCGGCACCAGCTCCGGCAACACGACGCGGAAAAACGTCCTGAGCCACGATGCGCCGAGCGTCGCTGCCGCTTCCTCCGATTCGCGCCCGAGCGCTTCCAGCACCGGCTGCACGCTGCGCACGACGAACGGGAACCCGACGAACACGAGCGCCATCGCCACGCCGAGCGGCGTATACGCGATCTTGACGCCGAACGGCTCCAGCGCCGCACCGATCCACCCTTTCGTCGAATACAGCGTCGTCAGCGAAATGCCGGCGACCGCCGTCGGCAGCGCGAACGGCAGGTCGACGGCCGCGTCGAGCAGCCGTTTTCCCGGAAACCGGTACCGGACGAGCAGCCACGCGACCGCCGTGCCGAACACCAGATTGACCGCCGCGGCCGCGAACGCCGCCCCGAAACTGAGCCGATACGCCGCAAGCGCGCGCTCCGACGTCGCGACGCGCCAGAACGACTCCCACGACATGCCGAGCGCCATGACCGCAACTGTCGACAGCGGAATGAGCACGATCAACGCCAAATAAAACAAGGTAAATCCCATCGACAGGCCGAAGCCGGGCAGAACGCCCAGCTTCGCCCGCCGCCGTCTCCATCCCGACACCGGCGGCACCTCCCGATTTCCCGCATGCCCGGTCATTTCGCCTTATTTCGCCGGCTGATAAATCTGGTCGAACAGCCCGCCGTCGTTGAAATGTTTTTCCTGCGTCTTCTGCCAGCCGCCGAACGCCGGATCGTCGATCGTGAACAGCTCCAGCTTCGGAAAGCGGTTTTCGTACTGACGCGCGACGGCTTCCGACCGCGGCCGGTAAAAGTTTTCTGCGACGATCTTTTGCCCTTCGTCGGAGTATAAGTATTCCAGATACGCCTGGGCGACTTCGCGCGTGCCCTTCCTGTCGACGACTTTGTCGACGACGGCGACCGGCGGTTCTGCGAGCACGCTGATCGACGGCACGACGATCTCGAATTTGTCCTGGCCGAATTCCTTCAGCGACAGAAACGCCTCGTTTTCCCACGCGAGCAGGACGTCGCCGAGGCCGCGTTCCGCGAACGTCGTCGTCGCGCCGCGCGCGCCGGAATCGAGCACCGGCACGTGTTTGTACAGTTCGGTCACGAACGCTTTCGCCGCGTTCTCGTCGTTGTTGTTTTTCTTAAGCGCGTAGCCCCAAGCCGCGACGTAATTCCAGCGCGCGCCGCCCGACGTTTTCGGATTGGGCGTGATCACCTGCACGCCGGGTTTGATCAGGTCGGGCCAGTCTTTGATCTGCTTCGGATTTCCCTTGCGCACGAGGAAGACGATCGTCGACGTGTACGGCGTGCTGTTGTACGGCAGTCTTTTCTGCCAGCCTTCGTTGATCAGACCCGCCGCACGGATCGCGTCGATGTCGTAACCGAGCGCCAGCGTCACGACGTCGGCTTCCAGCCCGTCGATCACCGAACGCGACTGTTTGCCCGAACCGCCGTGCGACTGCTTGATCGTCACCGTCTGGCCGGTCTTGTTTTTCCAATATTGCGCGAACGCCTTGTTGTACGCCTCGTACAGCTCGCGCGTCGGGTCGTACGACACGTTGAGCAGCTCCACCGGCGGTTTCGCGGCGCCGCTTCCTCCCGCCGACTGCGCCGGCGACGGAGACGACGGCGACGAAGATTGCGACGACGTCGACGCGGACTTGCCGCCGCATCCCGCCGACGCAAACAGGACGGCTCCGATGATCGACAACATGACGGCGTTGCGAACGATACCCGGCTTCATGCGTCTCTCCCCCTGGTCGACAAGTTTTTGAAACTTCTTTAAAAAAACAGAAAACACACGACTCCCGCGCCGAACGGCGTGTACGAGGGTCGTGTGTCTCCGGTGGTCCGGTCGACGTTCGCCGATTTAATTTTTTGCTTTGCCGGAAGAAGGTTTTCCCGTGCGCAAAACGGGTTCCGGGTCGAACCGGTTTTTCTCGGTGCGGTCGATCTGCACGATTCGGCCGTCGTGCACCGTAATCTGCACCGACCCGTACTTCAAACCGGCCAAACTGCGGACGATGCGTTCCACCCAGATCGGGTCGAGCTCGGTCAGGTCGGCCATGGTTCTCCCCACTTTCGTACCGGTCGGGTCTCGTCTTGAAGCTTTGTCCGAAACTCTGTGCCAAACTCGATTATGTTCATTATCTAAATTAATCATACCTATTTAGTCGGATTATGCGGCTATTATAACACGACCTTTGTCGAGAGTCAACGGGAATGTTCACGTGGACAACGCATGCCTTTTCACCTCCGCTGCCGAAGGAAACCGGCCCGGATGAAAATCAAAAAAGGCCCCCTGCCGCTCATCGCGATGCGGAAGGAAGCCTCCGGCGGACCGGTCGTCTTCTGATTTTTAAATTCCTATTGGAATACTTTGAATTAGAGTTTAGCATACATCCCGGCGGGAGTCAAGAGGTGTTTCTCAGTCTGGAATCGACGAGGCAATCGGACGGGCAAACGGCTATTCGTTGAAACCGATGGCCGCCTTGCAGAAAGAACGTGCTACTCGGTTCTGAAGTCGAAAATTACCACTTAATTGGACCGTATCGTGGTCCTTTTGTCGTCGATCTTCCTCGAAACGAAAATCCCCGGGGATCGACGACATCAAAAAGCGCTTTTTCAGCGATTACAAAAAACAATGGGGACAGTTTGAACCCCGCCTTCATCGAAAAACAAAAACCCGCCGAAAAGGCGGGGCAAATTTTTACGATTCACCGAACAATCCGAGCTTTTCTTTAAGGGCTGCTTGGAGTACTTGAGAAAAGTTAATACCTTCTTTTTCGGCTTCGTCGTTAAGCCATTTCGGGATGGTGAGCGTCTTTTTGACAGACCGGTTCATGAGCTCGTCTCGGATCGGTTCTGTTCTAGCCTGGATGAGAGTAACAAAAGCGCCTTTGTCCGCATCTTCGGGGAGCCGGACCTTCGATGGATCGGATGGAGGGGGAATTTCATCTCCGTCCCGTTCCATGCCGTATAGGTGCAAAGCCATGGCTTCTGCCGCCATTTTGAGGGCTTCTTCGAGGGTATCTCCCTCGGTAACGCACCCGGGCAGGTCCGGAAACGTGACAGTATACCCGCCGAGTTCGTTGGGGTCGAAGATCGCAGGATAAACGTATTTTGGCATTGCTGAAACCTCCTTATATGGTCGACTCTGTTATTGGAGCCCGGCCTGTTTGAGTATTGTCTTGATGGTTTTTGGTGCAAGGTTTTTTCTTCGGATGCGGGACGGTTACTTTGCCGGGTTTGGTCGGATGCTCAAATTGATGATGGCTTCCCACTACTGCGACCAACCTCCAACCGTCTTTCTCAAGTATTTTGATGAGTGCGCGTGAAGTGATGTTTTTCATGTCGCTCTCCTTTCTGATCTGATTGTATTGTATACGTATTTTTTACACGTGTCAATGGGGGGTATGAAAAAATGAACCATTTGGGGGGATTGAAATCATCTACCTCCGCTGCGAAGGTAATGCTCCTCCACGGTTGGAGGTGCCCCGGACGATCAGTCCGGCTTACGCATCGATCACGAAAAACCGTCTACCCGCATCGAGTAGACGGTCGCGCGTCGATACGCTATTTATGTCCCCGTTCGTGCAATATCATCACCGGATCAAATACGGCAAGTGCACCCGGACCGCATCGACAGGGCAATCCGTTTGGCAAGGCGTACAGTACCAGCTTTCGTCATATTTCATGTAAGCCTTGCCTTCATGATCGAGAGCCAGAATGCCCATCGGACAAACTTGAACGCATATGCCGCAGCCGATACACTTATCGCGGTCGATGATGACGCTGGCTTCGACGCGCTGAGTGATCAAACGGGGCGAAACGTGCGCGGAGAAGCTCATGACAGCAGTTCCCCTCCTCCGACCGATTCTGATTCCAAATGGGGAAACAAAATGTATGGAGGAACTTCTTTCGTATAAACTTCCATCTTACCATTTTTTCCTTTTCGAACGACGACGCGTTTTAACCAGTTCTTGTCGTCACGTTCTGGATAATCGAGAAAATAGTGATAAAATCCCCATCGACTCTCTTTGCGGAACATCGACGCTCTTGCCATCATTTCCGCACAGTCTACGATACTGTGAACTTCCAGCGCCCTGCCCAGTTCGTGCGGATCGCGCGCGCCAAGCAGGTTCAGATCGACACGGCGGAAATGGAGAATTCTTTCCAGGCCGATTTCCAGTTTGGTCATGGTTTTCGGCGGCATTAAGTATTGCGTGACGATGCGACGGATTTTGTACTCTACCTGGTGATGGGGGACTCCGTCCGGATTTTGAAGCGGCCGAAACATCCGCTCCCGTTCCGCCTCGATTTGTGCCGGATCCGGTTCATACCCCGGCTGGCTGGCAGCGAACCGAGCTGCGTTGACACCTGCGATTTTTCCAAAAGTCAGCGCTCCCAGTAAGTATTGATGGGGAACGCAGGCCATATCTCCGGCGGCATATAGGCCTGCCATGGACGTTTCCGCCTCGTGGTTGACCAACACTCCGGCCGCGCTGTGGCCGCTGCATAGTCCGACTTCGGAGAAGTGCAGTTCGACCATGTCATTCCGGTAGTTTTTTCCACGTCCTTGATGGAAACGATCGCGGCTCGGTCGTTCGTTCGAATGAAGAATGGATTCGATTTTGGCGATCGATGCCTCGTCGAGATGGGTCATTTTCAAAAACAGCGGCCATTGACCTTGATTGGCCAGTTTCCACATGGTCATGATCAGTTCGCCGCTCCAGTAATCGCATCCCGTGACCCGTTCCCCTCTATAGTTGGCGGTGTATGCGCCGAACGGGCCGGCCACGTATGCGCAGGCGGGGCCGTTGTAATCCTTCATGGTCGGATTGATCTGATAACATTCGATTCCCGTCAATTCGGCTCCGGCATGGTATGCCATGGCAAATCCGTCGCCCGAGTTTGCCGGATTTTCATAGGTGCTGTAGAGGTATCCCGAATCGGTCAAGCCCATGCGGCCCGCCGCTCCGGCAGTCAGGACAACGGCTTTCGCCTTGACGATGACAAAATCGCCGGTGATGACATCGAGCCCCAGCGCGCCGATGGCCTGATTGCCGCGCGTCAGCAGGCGTGTCGCCATTACGCGGTTGATGGCTTGAGCT
The DNA here is from genome assembly GCA_002507565.1 of Candidatus Reconcilbacillus cellulovorans. Classification (GTDB taxonomy): domain Bacteria; phylum Bacillota; class Bacilli; order Paenibacillales; family Reconciliibacillaceae; genus Reconciliibacillus; species Reconciliibacillus cellulovorans. Next base: position 21,615 of record MOXJ01000009.1, on the reverse strand, counting down.
TTCATTTGCTTGACCTTTTTGGCCAGAATCAGTTTCAAGTCGCTTGCTTTCGGCATCGGCAGGACGTAGCGTCCCTTGCGGTGGACCCGGTAGACTCGGTAATCGCCCTTTTCGTCTTTCTCGAAATCGACTCCCCATGAATCAAGTTCCCGAACGATGTCGTAACATTCCACCGCTTGCCGGTAAACGGCCCGCTGATCGATGATGCCGTCGTTGGCTTCGGTGATTTCAAGTGTATATTCTTCGGGAGTCGCTTTTCCCGGGATGACGGCATTGTTCAGGCCGTCCATGCCCATGGCGATCGCTCCGCTTCGACGGATATCGGCTTTATCCAACACGAGCACGTGTAATCCGGGGTTTTCTTGTTTCGCTTTAATAGCCGCCATGGTTCCCGCCGTTCCACCGCCGACAATCAGCACATCCGTTTCGTAGATGCGGGTCTGCATGAAGGGCGTTCACCTCAAATTTCGTATTCTTGTGGTTCTATATGGTCTTGATCTGACTGCATCACTCTCTCCAGAATCAACCGCTCGAAATGCGCAAACCCGCTGTCCCGCACACGCGGTCGGGCGAGCGTAATCCGCAAATCCAAAGCTACCTTTCCTTTCTCGATCAGCACCACGCGATCCGCCAGCGCCACCGCTTCGCTGACGTCGTGAGTAACCAGTACCGCCGTAAAACCGTGCTGCCGCCACAGCCGTTCGATCAGCCGCTGCATCTCGATGCGCGTCAACGCATCGAGCGCTCCGAGCGGCTCATCGAACAAGAGCAGCCGTGGAGCCCCGACAAGCGCGCGCGCCAAGGCGACGCGTTGGCGCTGGCCGCCGGAAAGAACCGACGGCCAGTCGTCCGCGCGATCCTCCAGGCCGACCTGCTGAAGCACCGCATAAGCTTTCGCTTTCGCCGCCGCGGCTTTCCAACGCGGGACGCCGATGCATACATTGTCGAGCACGGTCTTCCAAGGCAAAAGGCGGGCGTCCTGAAACATGATGCGCGTGTCCGGATCGATCCCGTCGACCGGCACAGCGTCCCGGTACAGCACGCCGCCCGTCGGCCGATCCAGCCCGGCGATCAGCCGAAGCAGCGTGCTTTTGCCGCAACCGCTGCGGCCGACGATCGCCACGAATTCCCCGCCGGCGATCGACAACCGGACATTGCGCAACACTTCTTTTTCCGCGAAACGTTTCGAAACGTCGACCAGTTCGACGGAAGCGCCGGACCCCGCACGCCCGACGAACGCTTCCTCGTCAGTCCCCTTCTTCTCGACGCCGGGAACGTCTCGTCGGAAAACGGGAATCCGCTTCGGCCGCGTCACGACGGCGTCGTCGACGAAGACCGAACGCCAAAATGCGGATGCCATTTTAACCACCTCTTTTCCAGACCCTTGGCGATCAGGTCGGACAATTTGCCGAGCAGGGCATAGAGCAAAATACAGAGGACGACGACGTCCAATTGGAAAAATTCCCGCGCGTTCATCGCCGTATAGCCGATGCCGGAGTCCGCCGCGATCGTTTCGGCGACGATCAGCGTCAGCCACATGAACCCGAGCGAAAACCGGACGCCGACTAATACCGAGGGCAACGCGCCCGGCAGGACGACTTTGCGGTGCAACTCCCATCCGCGCAGACCGTAAACCCTTCCCATTTCGATCAGTCCGGGATCGACGGACCGGATGCCGTGCAGGGTGTTGATGTAAATCGGAAACAGCACGCCGAGCGCTACGAGAAAAATTTTCGCCCGCTCCCCGATCCCGAACCAGGCGATGACGAGTGGAATGAGCGCCAAATGCGGGATGTTGCGGATCATTTGAACGGTGGAATCGGTCAGTCGGGCGAAGATCGGCATGACGCCGTTCAGCAGCCCCAGCGTAAAACCGATCGACCCGCCGATCGCAAAACCGGTTAATGCCCGCACGGCACTGACGCCGATGGCGTGGACCAGTTCTCCGTTCAGAAGTAGCCTGACTCCTGCGATCGCGACTTTCACGGGCGTCGGCAGCGTGCGTTCCGGAATCAGGCCGAAATCGCCGAGCAATTGCCAGAGGGCGACGACACCGGCCGGAATGAGCCACGGCAAAAACAACCCCATCTTTCTACGGACGAACCGGCGCATACGGATTCCCGTCCTTTCAGTGTGCCGACGTTTTCAGATCCGGCCTGAATTCGTTAGCGATCAGTTCGCCGAACGGGCTGACGGAAGTTGGCCCCTCGTCGATCGCCGGCCGTTCGATCGGCAACTGCGGGAACAGAAGCTCGGCGACCCGATAAGCCTCTTCAAGATGAGGATATCCCGACAGAATAAACGTCTCGATGCCGAGGTCGGCGTATTCCCGCATCCTGGCCGCCACCGTCGCGGGACTGCCGACGAGCGCCGTACCGGCCCCGCCGCGGACGAGTCCGACGCCGGCCCACAGATTCGGACTGATTTCCAGCGAGGCGCGGCTGCCGCCGTGCAGGCGGACCATCCGCTTCTGGCCGACCGAATCGAACCGTGCGAACACCTGCTGGGCCTTGGCGATCGTCTCGTCGTCGAGATGCCGGATCAGGTCGCTTGCGGCCTGCCAGGCTTCTTCGTCTGTCTCCCGGACGATGACGTGGAGGCGAAGTCCGAACCGGACGCTTCGTCCTTGCGCCTCCGCTCTTGACGAGACGTCGGCGATTTTTTCCGACACGTCGCGCGGGGGTTCTCCCCACGTCAGATAAACGTCGGCATGCCGCGCCGCGACCTCGTGTGCCGCCGGCGAGGACCCTCCGAACCAGAGCGGTGGATGCGGCTGTTGGATCGGAGGATACAACACCCTGCCGCCGCGGACACGCACGTGCGAGCCTTCGAAATGAACCGTTTCCCCGGCCATTTGCCGACGCCACACGTGCAAAAATTCGTCGGTCAGCCGGTAACGCTCGTCGTGGTCGAGAAACAGCCCGTCGCCGGCCAGTTCTACAGGATCGCCGCCGGCCACGACGTTGATCAGCAGCCGACCGCCAGACAATCGGTCGAACGTCGCCGCCATCCTGGCCGCGAGCGTCGGCGACATCAGACCCGGCCTCAGGGCGATCAGAAACTTCAACCGCCGCGTGACGGGGATAAGCGTAGACGCCGCGACCCAGGGATCCTCGCAGGAACTTCCCGTCGGAATCAGAACCCCTTCGTAACCGAGCCGGTCGGCCGCTTCCGCGATTTGCCGCATATACGCCGCGTCTACCGCCCGGGCGCCGTAACGCGTACCGAGATACCGCCCGTCGCCGTGCGTCGGAATAAACCAGAACACGCGCATCGAACATGACCTCCTTACTTCCTCAAAAGCGCTTCGCGAACGTCGATCGCCTTCGGAATGAGCCCGAGCGCCAAAAACGTGTCGGCGATCTGTTGCTGGGCACGCACAATCGTCTCGTCGATTGGTTGTATGCCGTAAGGCCGGCGTTTCGCGGCGAGTTCGAGCGATGCGGCGTCGATGCCGAGCTGCGGCGACAGCTTCTCCGCCACCTCCCTGGGATGTTCGCGCGCCCAGGTGTCGATGCGGTCGACCTCCCGGAGCAACAGATCGACAAGATCGGGATGTTGTTCCGCAAACGGCCGCGCCGCTAAATAAAACTCGTGGTTCGATACGAGGTCGGTGCCGTCGGCCAAGATGCGTGCATCGGTACCCGTCTGTGCCGCGGCGAGGAACGGATCCCAGATGACCCAGGCATCGACGTTGCCTTTCTCAAACGCGACCCGGGCATCCGCCGGCGGCAAAAACTTGACCTGTATGTCGTGATGATAGGACAGCCCGTTCTTTTCCAGAAGCTTCACCAAAAGATAATGCACGTTCGAACCTTTGTTCAGAACGATCGTTTTCCCTTTCAGATCGGCCACCGTGCGGATCGGCGAATCTTTCGGCACGACGATCGCCTCGCTTTTCGGACTCGGCGGCTCGTGGGCGAGGTAGACGAGCGGCGCCCCGGCCGCTTGGGCGAAGATCGGCGGCGCCTCGCCCGTATGGCCGACGTCGATGCTGCCGGCGTTGAGCGCCTCCAAGAGCTGCGGCCCGCCGGGGAACTCCGTCCATTCGACCTTGACGCCGCGTTCGTTCAGTTTCTTTTCGAGACCGCCGTCGGCCTTCAAAATGCTGAGCGTACCGTACTTCTGGTAGCCGATGCGGATTTTTGCCGCTCCCGGAGCGGACGTTCCGTCCGTCGGCACATTGGTCGGCAACGCCGAAGGCGTCGCCGAAACGCGGTTTTCCGCCGTCGCCGCCGAACCGTTTTTGGCGCCGATCGCGGCGCTTTTAGCCGATCCGCAGCCGGAAACCGCCAGCACCGCCGACGCGACGAGCGCGATCGTCGCCCAAGTCCGTTTGATCCGATTACGTCTGTTCATCGCCTTCCTTCCCCCCGTCGTTTTTTTTGCCCGGCTGAATCACCGCGACGCCAGAAGCCAGAGCCCGAGCGCCAGCACGCTCAAAGCCCACGCGACTTCTTTCGCCCGGTCCGGGTCAAATCGTCCAGTCGTTCCATTCCCTTTTTCGCGCCGCCAAAGCGCCCAGCCATTCCACCGTGCGGGAAATCGCGCGATGGCAAGCTTCGGACGACGAAAACGTATGGTCGGCCTGGAGGATGATTTCTTTTTCACAGGAACCTTCCCCCCGAAGCCAAAACGCTTTTTGATAAAGAAAGCTGTAATCGACCGGAATCACTTCGTCCGACGTGCCGTGGACCAGCAACACGTCGCCGAAAAACTTCCTCGCTTCCTGAAACGGCTGGAATTGTTCCAGCGACTCGAAAAACGCCGCCGTCAGGCGATAGCCAAGGTAATCCGCGGCGCCTTCCGCCTTGCACCGCTCATAAACGTGCCGGCCGACGATCTGGACGATGTCGTGCAGCGGATGCGCGACCGGCGACCAGAGGATCAGCGCGCGGATTCTCCGGTCTCTTGCCGCGGCGAGCAGGGCGACCGCGCCGCCGAGGCTGTGGCCGAGCACCGCAACGCGCTCGGGATCGACCCAATCGGCGGAAAACGCGTAGTCCAGCACATGCCGGGTCTGCTCGATCATCGATCCGAGCCCGGTCGAACCGTACTCTCCCGTACTCTCGCCGCAACCGCCGAAATCAAAACGCAAAACCGAATGTCCCGCCGCGCACAGCGCACGCGCCGCTTTGACGAACAACCGGTTGGCCCCGATTTTGTTACCGACGAACCCGTGACAAATGAGAACGAACGGCCGCCGACCCTTGTTTCCCGCTTGATCGGCGGAAGACGGGGTGTGCAAAACACCGGACAGCGTCATGTCGCCGCTTCGGATCGCAATCGATCGCTCCATGCGCGAAAGCACCCCTTTTGTCGACAAAAAAGGCTCCCGTCCGGCTTCCTCGCCGGATCGAGAGCCTCCGGTCGCCCGGTCGGCCGACCCCCGGTCAGCTTACGAGGCCGGCGATTTTACCGCCGCCGGCAAAAATCGGAGCAACTCGTCGACGGATTCGTCCAGACGCGCGCGAACCTCTTCAGCAATCCGGAAAACGCCGTCTCCCTCGCGCGCGACCTGGTCGTCGACCGCATAGACGCCCTGAAGGAGACATCGGGCGCCGAGCACCGACAACACCGGTTTCAGCCCGAAGTCGATCGCCAGAAGGTGAGCGATCGTTCCGCCGACGAACAGCGGCAACACCGGCTTGCCGCTGAGTCCTTTCGGCGGCAGCAAGTCCAGGAACGTCTTGAGAATGCCGGAATATGTCGCCTTGTACACCGGGCTGGCGACGATCACCCCGTCGGCAAGGGTCGTCGAATCGACGGCTTCCCGGATCGGGGCGCCGTCGCTTTTTCCGAGCAGAAGATCGGAATGCGGCAACGCGGTGACCTGAATGGTCCGAACCGAAACTCCGTTTTCTTCCAGTTTGCGGCGCGCGTAGCCGATCAACCCGTTCACCCTCGACGTTTCGGCCGGGGCGCCGGAGATGGCGGCGACCGTCGGCATGGCGATCATCTCCTTTTCGGCCCTCGAAAACGAAAGAAGCTTCCCAACCGCTGCTTGAGCGGACAGGAAGCCTCCGGACGACCGGTCGTCTTCTCGGCCCGGTTGTTTAACCGACTTTTTAGATAATTCCAATTAGAATACTTGTATTTGTGATCAACTATAGCACACGATCCGGCGGACGTCAAGGGTATTTTTGCGGACGGGTCGAGATCCGTCCACACCGCCCTATCGCACCGACACGGTCCGCGAGTAACGGTGCATCTGCCCGTCTTTTTCGCGGATCGTCACCTCGACCGTCCATTCCCCCGGATCGACGAGATAGGCACCCTCCGCTTCATATTCGTATTTGTCGAACCCGACGAACCCGTAAGGGTCGGGCCCGGCGCGTTTCAACGCCGGCGTGACGATCTCGCTGCGCGGCGGCGACCCCGGCGAGATCAAACGCAGTTCCGCCGACTCCGGAGCGCCTTCGCCCGACGGCAGCCAGACGTCAAGCGAAAATCTCCGCGCGTTCCGCGCATCGGTCTCGATCATAAGCGTCATATGCACGCGTTCGCCCATGACATGCCAATGCACCGCTTCCGGGGCCGTCGCCGCAACGGGCGTCGGCGTCGTGGCGAGCGTTCCCGCCAGGCCGAACGCGGCAAGGCCGAGGGCGAACTCGGCCCACAGGCCTCGAACCGCCCATCTTGCCGGCGAAATCGGGATCGCCGAGGGCGGCGTCTCCGGAGACGGGATCCGGAGCTTCGGCAGGAAGACGGCGCGATGCAACAATCCTGCAAGAGCGACCAGAAGGAGGATCGCCGCCTTGGCCAGCGCGAGGCGGCCGTAGTCGGTCATCCACCACAGCCGCCACGCCGGCAGGCGAATTGCAGCCAGCGCAAGGCCGCCGGCCGCCGTCACCGCCCAGGCGGCAGGCGCGGCCCAGGCGAACCGCTGCAACATCCCTCTCCACGCTTCCCGACGCGCCGGATCGCTCCATGCTCGCGCCGTCGCCAACAGCCCGACGATTCCGCCCAGCCAGACGGCGGCCGCGATCATGTGCAAGGCGTGAAAAACGACGGCCCAACCCGCGTGGGTTTCCGCGGCGGCGTGACCGGCGAGCGGAAATCGTACCGCCAGGGCGACGGCCGCAGCCGCCTTCGCCGCATCGACCGCTTTGCCGAAAAAGCCGGCCCGTACCTGCGCGAAGGAAAGAGCCGTGAACACGGCGGCCGCAAGCGGGCACCACCAGGCGACGGCGAACGCCGTGCCGGACGTCCAGAACGCGGATCCGCCCCAGCCGGACAGGCCGAAGGATAGGCCGAGCTGCCGGCCGACCGCCACGAGCTGTATCGGACACGACAAAAGGAAATAGCCGGTAGCCGCTACCGCGAGCATCCGCTCCCCGCGCGGCGAACACCAGGCCGGCAGCGCGGACGCGCGCGCCGCAACGACGCGGCGGAAAAACAGAAAACCGATCAGCAAGCCCGCAACCAGTCCGTCGAGAACCCGAAGTACGGTACGAAACACGCCGCCCGTCCGTCCTCCCCCGGCACCGTCCTGCCCGCCGCCGCCGGATTCGGCCGTTCCTCCGTTCGGATGGTCGTGCGTGCCGCCGTGCGAATGACCGCTGTGACCGCTGGGCACGAAAGCCCCCGGCGACGATGCGGCCGTCGCCGGCGACGTCTCAACCGTAGGCGGCGGCGTCCCGGACGATGCGTCCGGCGAAGTCCCGCCCGGTGAGGCTCCCTCGGGCGCGGCTGCCGATGGCGAGAATCCTCTCTCGGCCGGCGACGGCGAGGCCGCAGACGGTTCAGGCGTAACCGGAAAACTTTCCTTGACGCCCTCGGATGCTCCGGCCGCAGACGCCGCCGGACCGACGCCTCTTCCTGTCGACGAAGGCGGGACAGAAGCAACCGCGCCGGCGTCGAGATCGATCGTCTGCGGAACCGACGGCGACGGCGCCGCGACGGCGACCGAAAACCGGAACGATCCGTCCACGACGTGCGTGTCGGCCGAAATCACTTGCCAGCGTACCGTATAGACGCCGGGCTCCAGCCGCGGAATCCGTACGACGAGCGATCGCTTCGACGCATCGCCGGGTTCCGGATTTCCCGCAACCTCCCGGCCGTCGTCTTTCACCAACGTCACCGAACTCAAAGCGGGATCGACGGGCTCCGTGAACTCAAGCCGAATCTCGGACGGCGGCTCCGCCAGCCGGGCGCCGTCGGTCGGCGACGAACGGCGCAAAAAAGCATGAGCCTCGGCTGAATCGGGCGTAACGAAGAACAACCCGATGCCCGACCATCCTATGAAAATCCCCGTCGCCCACATCGTTGCGACGATGATCGACGCGATCCGCCCGCGCCGAAACATTCGTTCACGCCCGATCACGCCGAGTTCACCCTTTTCGCGTATAGATCAGCACCGCGGGCCGCACGTCGCCCACCGCCGGCAGAAACTCGACCGTCGCTCCCGCGGCTTCCGCCTTCGCCCGCAGCGCGACTTCGCCGCGGTCTTCAACCTGAACGCCGAGACGCACGCGCATCCAGTCCGCTCCGGCATACGTCGTGCCCCCGCGGATCAAAACCGCACCGCCCGTGTCGACGCGCCGGCCGTCGACGTACACGTCGGGCGCGCACGGATCGCCGCAGGCGGAAGCGGCCGCCACCGACGACCGGCTGTTCTGTACGACGAACGTCATCGTCGCCTCATAATTCGTCGCATCGTACTGCCCCTCTATCCGCTCCTGCGTCTGCGGCTTGGCGCGAACGAGATAATAATCAGCCGGTCCGGCCGTAAAAGTAACAAGCCCGTTCGCATCCGTCGTATAAACGGCCGATTCCGACGTGGACCGCCGGATCACCGACACCTGCGTTCCCGCCAGCGGCTTGCCCTTGAGCAGCAGCCGAACCGCCAGCCTGTCGCCGGGAACGACGGCCGCCGGATTGAACTCCGGCACGAACTCCGCCCGGTCGGGCGTCACCTGCCGAGAAAAACCGCGCAAGTCCCGCACGCGCGCGGCCAGCGGCACGTCGGCCACCGCGACGAACGCCTTGGCGCTGCGCAGCGTCCGCGTCGCTTGATCGCCGTGCCGGAACACGCTGTCCCCTTCGACGGTCACGATGTAGGCTCCCGGCGCGGACGACGAAAAACTCGCGATAAAACCGTTGTTCACCGCAGGTTCGGTGTCCGTCGCCGGTTCGCCGGTATAAAATCGGCTTGCCGTCACGTCGACTTTCCGGCCGTCCGGCGTCGTCACATAGACGCGCGACGCGTCCGGATTCCACTGCCCCGCGATCCGGTAACTGCGATGCTCGTTGGAATGATTGCCGAACAACAGCTCTGCGTAGGCGACTTCGCCTTGGGCGACGACCGGCGCGTACATCTGCACCCAGCCGTCGTGCGCTTCGATCGAGGCCGCCGCTGCCGCCAGCGAGGCGACCGATACGGCGGCGATCGACAGCGTCGTTTTCGCACGTTTCAAGAAAGGCCGGAGATATTTCACTTCCATTCTCCTTTCTGATTTACAGAAATGATTTTCGTCATTACTATAACCGATCCGCAAATCAAACTCCATAGCAGACCGATGTCGATTCGACGAACGATTTGTGAACACCGGATTGTCGCCGGTCGACCGGAAGCTTTATAATGAAAAATACAAATTCGGAATGCCGGAACAAGAAAGAGGAGAACCGATGAGCGCCGCCGTCAAATCGGTACGATTCCGCATTTTTGCAGGCTTTCTGGTCGCGTTGGCGCCTCTCGTTTTCTTTCTCTACTACAACAACCAGTACTCGATCCAGACGGTTCGCACGCAGCTGGCCCAGAACTATTCCGATCTGCTTTCCCAGTACGTCGACGGCACGGACGAAACCCTCAAGGAGTTCAACTACTATCTGTACCGCCTCGCCGCCGAGCCCGACGTGCTGATGATGCAGCTGTCCGGCGCCCTCACCGACGACTACGTGCTGGCCAAACAGCGCATGTACAACAAGTTCATCAACGATCTCGGCTATTACAAGGTGATCAATACCCTGTTTCTGTACTACCGGCCCGGCGACGATTTTTTGATCGCGACGCAGGACAGCGCCTTTTACCGCCAGCGGGAGGAGACGATCCGCCGCCTGATGTCCGACGACGTCTACGACATCCGGTTCGACCAGTCGTGGAACGTCGTTCCGACGGGCGAGTACAGTCACATGCTCGCGCAGGTCGCCCGTATCGGCACCGGAATGTACGCCGGCGTCCTGATCGACGTCGCCGAGCTGGCCGCTCCGCTTCGCACGTGGGACATCGGCCCGGGAGGCGGTGTGACCATCGTATCGAGCGAAAACGCGCCTCTGACGTCGCGCTACTTCGACCCAGCCCGTTACGCGTCGCTCGAGGAGGAAGCCGAAGACCGACGCTCCCGACCGTACGGCGTCGCCCGCGACGAACAGACCGGCGAACGTTTTCTCATCGTCGGCAAAGCTTCGTCGATGGCCCCCGTACAATACAAGCTGATCGTGGCCGAAAGCGTCGTCCTGAAAAACCTGCCTTACCTGCAGCGCGTCCTTTACTTGCTGCCTCTCGTCTGCGCGATAGTTCCTATTTTTTACCTAATTTTCCTTCAAAGAGTATTTTTCCGCCCGATGGCGCTCCTGATCCGGGCAATGCGCAAAATCGGCCAGGGCAAGCTCGACGTCCGCCTGGAAGAGCAAAATTCGAGCGAATTCAACTTCTTCGTCGCGACGTTCAATCAGATGGCCGAACAGATCGAAAACCTCAAGATCAACGTCTACGAGGAAAAACTCCGCGCCCAGCAGGCGCAGTTCAAACAGCTGCAGGCGCAGATCAACCCGCATTTCTACATGAACTGTCTGAACATCATTTATAACCTGGCGGCTTTGAAAGAGCACAAATCCGTTCAGAAAATGGCGCTTCATCTGGCGCAATATTTCCGGTACATCATGCGCTCGCACCGCGACTTGATCCCGCTTCAGGAGGAGATTGAACACATCCGCAACTATCTTGAAATCCAGCACATGCGCTATCCCGACGATCTCGACTATGAGATCCGCGTTCCGGAGCCCTATCTTTCGTACCTCGTGCCGCCGCTGATCGTGCAGCCTTTCGTCGAAAACGCCGTCATCCACGGTTTTCGCCAGGAGCTGTCGCCGTTTCGGATCGTCATCGCCGCCGAACGCGAAGAAGCGGAACCCGGCAAAAAACCCGCGTTGGCGATCCGGATCGAAGACAACGGAGCCGGTTTCCCGCCGGACGTGCTCCGAGAGCTGAATTCCGATCATTACCTACAAAGCGCGCGCGAGGACCATCTCGGCGTCTGGAACGTGTTGAACCGGCTGCGCGTCCGCTACGGAACCGACGCCGAAGTGCGGTTCGCCAACCGCGACGGAGAACGCGGCGCGATCGTCCGGATCCGCCTGCCGGATACGGCCGCCGACCCCGTCGAACGCCGCGCCGAGCGAGACGGGCCGGACGTCTTCGAACCACAGTCGGAATCGAAAGTCTCCGAACCGAAAGGGTGAACGTTGATGTACACACTGCTCGTCGTCGACGACGAAAAACTGGCCGTCAAAGGCATCACGCAGGGCATCGACTGGTCGGACATTCCGTTCGGCCGCATTTTCGAAGCGTTCAACGTCAAGGAAGCGAAACGGATTCTCGAGGAACACCGCGTCGACATCCTCATCTCCGACATCGAAATGCCCGGCGAGGACGGGCTTGAACTGCAGCAATGGATCCGCGAACATTCTCCGGCGACGGAGACGATCTTCCTGACCGGCCACGCCAATTTCGCGTATGCGCAAAAAGCGCTCCAGCTCAACAGTTTCGACTATGTCCTCAAACCGGTCGACCACGACGAACTGAAAGAGACGGTTCGCCGCGCGATCCGCAAAATCGAGGCCGACCGCCAGTGGCGGGATTTCTACGAAACGTACCGCACGTACTACCATCACTGGCTCAACCAGCTGCCGACGCTCGTCGAACGCTTCTGGCAGGACCTTCTCGCCGGACGGGTACCGCTTTCCCCCGAAAGGCTTCAGCGGGCGTTCGACACGTACGACATGCCGCTAAGCGCCGACAGCCGGCTCGTCCCGGTGCTGATCAGCGTCGAGGAATGGCGCGAACCGCTCGACACAAAAGACGAAGAAATCATGGAATACGCGCTGCGCAAGGCGGCGTCGGAAATCATCCTCGCCGAACAGCCGGGTGCCGTCATCCGCGACGGCCGCGGGTTCAACCTCGCCATCGTGTACGAAGCCGGCGGAGCGCTGCCGTCCCGCGAAGAGCTCAGAAAACGGTGCCGGGAATATTTGCAGGCATGTTCTCAGTATTTCCACTGTCAGGTGTCGTGCTACATCGGCAAAATGGTGACCGCCCAAACGCTGGCGGCCGCCGTCACCGAACTGCTCGGCACGGAACGGTACAATATCTCGAAAACGAACAACGTGCTCGACCTGGCCGAAAACGGGGCGCCGGCCGCCGCCATTCCCGAACCGCCGCAATTTTCCGACTGGTCGTCACTTCTGGAAAGCGGCAAGGCGGAAGCCCTACTCGCTTCGATCGACGAACAGCTCAACCGTCTCGGCAAGACCGGTGTTTCGCCGGAAACGCTGGAATCGTTCGCTTTCGCGCTGTTGCATGCGATCTATCAGGCCGTCCACCGTAGAGGCATGTCCGTATACGACATTTTTTCGCCGCGCGAGCTGGCCGATCATGTGACGCCGACGCGATCGGTGCCGCTGTTCCGCAACTGGGCGGCGCGGCTCGTCGGAAAAACGGCCGAACGTTTCCGCGAGGCGACGCGGGAAGACACCGGCGTCGTCGGCCAGGTGAAACAATACATCGCCGAACATCTGCATGAAGAAAACTTGAACCGCGAACAGCTGGCCGCCGCTGTCTATCTCAACCCGGCGTACTTGTCGCGCCTGTTCCGGAAAGAAACCGGCCTGTCGCTGCACGACTACATTTCCCAACAGCGCATCGAGAAAGCCAAAAAACTGCTCGCGGAATCTTCAATGAAAGTAAGCGTCGTCGCGGAAACAGTCGGTTACTCCCATTTTTCCCACTTCGCCAAAATGTTTCGGAAACTCACGGGAATGTCCCCCCACGACTATCGGAAAGTCTTCCAGAAAGACACAAAAACATCAGAATAAATATGTCACCAAAGTGTTCAACAAGTCACAAGAATGTTAGAAACGCCGCCGGCCGCCGTTATACAATCAAAGTGCAAGCGAACCGCAAGACGGATCAGGAGGAGACGGAGAGAACCATGCTGCAACCCGCCAACCTCGCGGCCGGCGTCCCCGCCCGGGGAAAATCGGGCGCCAAAAGCCCCTCCTTTTGGAAGACCATCCGGAAATATTGGGTGTTCTACCTCATGATGTTGCCGGCCGCGGTTATTCTTTTTATCAACAACTACCTCCCGATGTTCGGAACGCTGATCGCGTTCAAGAACGTCAACTATTCGAAGGGTATTCTGGCGAGCCCGTGGGTCGGGTTCGACAATTTCCGATACTTGTTCGCGACGTCCGACGCCTGGGTCATCACGCGCAACACGATTCTCTATAACGCCGTGTTCATCATCCTCAACCTCGTCGTCGCCGTCGCATTCGCCGTCATGTTCAACGAAATGCGCGGCAAGATGTGGGCGAAGTTCCACCAGAGCACAATGTTTTTGCCGTTTTTCTTGTCGATGGTCACGGTCGGCTATCTGGTGTTTGCTTTTTTGAGCCACGGCAACGGCTTCATGAACACTTATCTGCTGCCGAAGCTCGGGCTGCAGCCGATCGACTGGTATTCCGAGCCGAAATACTGGCCGTTTATCCTGCCGATCATCAACACATGGAAAAACATCGGCTACTATACGGTCATCTATTTGGCCGCGATCGTTGGCATCGATCAGGAATATTACGAAGCGGCGCTCATCGACGGCGCGGGTAAATGGAAACAGACGTGGTACATCACGATTCCTCTTCTTAAGCCCGTGATGATTGTCATGACGCTGCTGCAGATTGGCCGTATTTTCTATGCGGATTTCGGACTGTTTTTTCAGGTTACGCGCAATTCCGGCATCCTTTATCCGACGACGCTCGTCATCGACACGTATGTGTACCAGACGTTCATCGTGATGGGCGACATCGGCATGTCTTCAGCGGCCGGACTGTATCAGGCGCTCGTCGGTTTCATTCTCGTGCTCGTCTCCAATGCGATTGTGCGGCGCGTCAGCCGAGAAAACGCCTTGTTTTGATGGAGGTCGAACGCCATGTCTCTTCCCACTTACGATACGACGAAAGTGCTCGACGGCCGCGCGCAGGCTCGCAAGACGACCAAAGCACAGACGGATTTGCTTGTCCGCGAAAACCGGCTGGGCTCCATCTCGGCGCCGGCCAACGCGATGATTCATATTTTCTTCTGGCTGTATACGCTGGCGTGCCTGCTTCCGCTTTGGCTCGTCGTTTCCGTTTCGTTCTCGGACGAGAAATTGGTCGTCGTCGAAGGATACCGGTTCTGGCCGCAGAAATTCAGCCTCGCGGCGTACGACTTCCTGTTTAAGGACCTGACGCAGATCATCCGTTCGTTCGGCGTGTCGCTGACGACGGTGACGGTCGGAACGCTGCTCAGCCTGCTGGTCATGACGCTGTACGCCTATCCGATTTCGCGGAGCGATTTTCCGCACCGCAACGTGTTCGCGTTTTTCATGTTCTTCACGATGCTGTTCAACGGCGGGCTCGTGCCGTGGTATCTCGTGTACACGCAGCTGTTCCATCTGAAAAACACGCTCTGGGCGCTGATCATGCCGTTGCTCGTGTCCGCCTTCTTCGTGCTGTTGCTCAGGACGTTTTTCGCCAATACGATTCCTTCGGAATTGCTGGAGGCGGCCAAAATCGACGGCGCCGGCGAGCTGCGCATCTTCGCGCTGATCGTGCTGCCGCTGTCGCTGCCGGTCCTTGCGACGGTGGCGCTGTTTCAGACGCTGAACTACTGGAACGACTGGTTTTTGAGCCTCGTCTTCATCACGGAAAACAAAAACGTCAACCTGCAGTTTCTCATGTACAAGACGATGCTGGACATCCAGTTCCTCACCTCCAACAGCCAGGCGGCGGCGGAACTCGCCAAGCAGGGCGCGCTGATCAACATTCCGACGGAAACGATCCGGATGGCGATGGCGGTCATCGGGATCGGTCCGATCGTCTTCGCGTATCCTTTCTTCCAGCGCTATTTCGTGAAAGGCCTGACGGTCGGCGCACTGAAAGGATGAAGCCCGACGTCGCTTGCGAGGGCGTTTACGGCTTCAACCGGGATTTCCCCGGTTAAGCATAAAAACACTTACATTCTCAAGGGAGGTTATGGAGCCCATGAATGTGCTCCGAAAAGGCGCGTACGCCGCGCTCATGCTGCTGATGGTCGCGTCGCTCGCTCTGTCCGCCTGCGCGAAAAAGGATAGCTCGGGCGAAGCGAAGGCCAGCCCGTCGCCGCAGGCGACAAGCGAGGGCAAGACCGACTCGGGGTCGACGTCGAACCTGCCGCCGTACAAACTGCGCCTCGTCTATCCGGGCGCGCCGCAGAAGGACCAGAAGATGGTCGAAGAGGCGATGAACAAGATTCTGCAGCAGAAGATCAACGCCACGATCGAGCTCGTCCCGATCGACTGGGGTCAATGGGACAACAAGGTCAACCTGATGATCGCCTCGCGCGAGCAGTTCGACATCCTGTTCACGGCGCAGTGGAACGGCCATGCCGTCAACGTCGCGAAGGGCGCGTTCCTCGCTCTTAACGACGACAACGGTCCGTACGGCAACTTGTTGCAGAAACACGGCAAGGGCATTCTTGAGACGCTCGACCCGACGTTCCTCGAAGGTGCGAAAATCGACGGCAAAAACTACGGCGTGCCGACGAACAAGGAGCTCGCGGCTTCCGGCGGCGTGCTGTACCGCGCGGACATCGCCCAGGAACTCGGCCTCGATCTGTCGAACGTCAAGACGGTGCAGGATCTCGAGCCGATCCTGAAGACGGTCAAGGAAAAGAAGCCGGACATGATTCCGCTGTTCCTGCGCGACGGCGAAAACTTCAACTCGCACTATTTCGCCCAGTACGACTATCTCGGCGATGCGACCGTCCCGGGCGTCCTGCTCAAGGACGGCGACAGCACGAAAGTCGTTCCGGTGCATGAACTCGACCGTTACAAGGAATACCTGAAAATTACGCGCGATTTCTATCAAAAAGGTTACATCAACAAGGACGCTCCGACGACAACTCTGTCGACGCAGGACGCGCTCAAGGCCGGCAACGTGTTCATGATCGTCGCCTCGCTCAAACCCGGCAAGGACGCCGAAGTCGCCAACGCGATCGGCATGCCGGGCAAGATCAAGCAGGTCGAAATGACGGCGCGCACCGTCTCGACGGGCGACACGGCCGGCTCGATGCTCGGTATCTCGACGACGTCGAAAGATCCGGAACGCGCGATGATGTTCATCAACCTGCTGCACACCGACAAGGAACTGAACAACCTGATCAACTACGGCATCGAGGGCGTCCACTACACGAAAGTGTCCGACAACATCATCAAGCCGACCGACAAGGCGAAGGACTACAGCCCGGGCGCCAACTGGATGTTCGGCAACCAGTTCCTGAACTATCTGTACGAATCGGAAGACCCTCAGAAGTGGGAAAAATTCCGCGAATTCAACAAGTCGGCGAAGAAGTCTCCGGGCCTCGGCTTTACGTTCAACTCCGAGCCGGTCAAGCAGGAAGTCGGCGCCATCGTCAACGTCCGCAAGAAGTACGACCCGGCGCTCGATACCGGCAGCGTCGATCCGGACAGCACATTGCCGAAATACATCGACGAGCTGAAGAAAGCCGGTCTGGACAAGATCATCGCCGAAAAGCAGAAGCAGCTCGACGCCTTCCTCGCGTCGAAGAAGTAAGACGCCGGAACTTCGCCGGGCGCTTCTGACCGGAGTCGGGACCCTGCCCCCACGGGGTCCCGACTTCTTCATTATACTTTACACTCTATCTCTCCTTCCAGGGAGGAAAACGCCGATGCCGCTTTTTACGCCGTCGGACCTTTCGGCGCACCGATATCCGGCCGTCGCCGTCCTGCTCGTCGTAATGGCGGGATGGCTCGCGTCCGGCTGTACGGCCGGACCGACCGCGAAAAATCCGGAATCGCCCGCTGATCCGTCTTCTGCACCTCGCACGTTTTTTTCAACCGACCCTTCCGCTGCGTCAAGCCCGGCGGGCTCGGCGTTTCCGCCGGCGGGCTCCGTCGCGCCCGCTTCCGACGACGCGCAGATTTACGTCGACCAGGTCGGCTACTTGCCGGAATTCCCGAAAATAGCCGTCGTCGCCGGTTCGGAGGCGGAGTCCGTCTTCCGCGTCGTCGACATCGGGACGGGGGACGTCGTCTACGAAGGCCGCCTGTCCGACTCGGTTTACGACGACGCGTCCGGAGATACGGTCCGGCACGCCGATTTCGGCGAATGGAAGCGGCCCGGCAGCTATTCCGTGACCGTCGGCCGATCATCGTCGGCGCCGTTTCGCATCGGAAACGACGTGTACCGGGCGCCGCTCATACAGGCCGCACGCTCTTATACACTCGCACGCGCCGGCGTCGCGATCGACGATCCCGTCACCGGACTGCGGCACGACGTCGGCCATGCGCAGGACAAACAGGCGATGCTGTTTTTCGAAGATCCGTTTCACCGACAAGGCGACCCGATCGACGTGTCCGGCGGCTGGTACGACGCCGGTGACTACGGCAAATACGTGCCGACCGGCGCCGTCGCCGCCGCACAGCTGATGCTCGCCTGGGAAATGCGCCCGGAACTCTGGCGCTCCCTTTCGCTGTCGTTGCCGGCCGGGCTGTCCGAACCGGAGCGCCGCGCCGGGTTGCCCGACCTGCTCGTCGAAATCAAATACGAGCTCGACTGGCTGCTGCGCATGCAGCGGCCGGACGGCGCGGTCTACCTGAAAGTCGCCGGCGGCGCCTGGCCGGGCTACATCCGGCCGGAAGAGGATACGGCCGACCGGTACGTCTTCGGTCTGTCGACATACGGCACGGCGCAGTTCGCCGGAGCGGCCGCGATGGGCGCGCGCGTCTACGCGCCGTTTTTGCCGGATTATGCGCGCAAACTATTGGACGCGGCAATACGCGCACAACGTTACCTGGAACAACATCCCGACCCGGAATTCCGCTACGACGAAGGACAAAACAACGGCTCCGGGCCTTACGAAAAGCGGACGGACCGCGAGGAGCGTTTCTGGGCGGCGGCGGAACTGTTGCGGACGACGGACGACGCCCGGTACGACGCGTACATCCGCGAACATTTTTCCGATTTTCTGGAGGGCAAGACAAGCGCGGTTTTCTGGGGAAACACGGTACTGCTCGGCCAATGGGCGTACGTAAACGCCGAACGCGCCGATGCCGACCACAAGGCGTCCGTCCGCGCGTCGCTCACCGCCTACGCGGACGAACTCGTCCGATGGGCGTCGGCCAACGGTTACCGGTCGGTCTTGCGCCCGACAGATTATTTCTGGGGATCGGCCCGCGAAGCGATGGGACGCGCCCAAGCGCTGCTCCTTGCCGATGCCGTCGCGCCGAACCGCGCTTACCTGGAGACGGCGCTCGACCAAGCGCATTGGCTGTTCGGCCGAAACGCCGCCGGCACCAGCTTCATGACCGGGATAGGCATGCATTCGCCGCAAAAACCGCATCATCGCCTTGTCGCAAGCACGCAGACTTTGATCCCCGGTCTCGTCGTCGGCGGTCCGAACGCGCAGGGCGGCGATCCGATCATGGACCGTCTGTTGCGTGAAAGCGATCCGCGCGTTTTTCCGGCGAAGGCGTATGTCGACGACTGGGAGGCGTATTCAGTCAACGAACCGGCGATCGACTACACGGCGCCCGCGGTATTCGTGCTGACGCGGTTTGCCGAGGATAGGTGAAAACTTCGCGGTCGGCGCTGCGCCGGACACACGCGAAAACAGCGTGAAGCACATAGCTCCATTTTACCGGTTGGCGCTCGCCGCGCTTCGGCTTCGGCCGTACCGCTCGCGCATCGTTGCCGTCAGGCGCTCGATTTCGCCCGCAGGCGGCATAGGCGACGGCACTTCCGCACCGCCGCAACGAACCAGCACGCGTTTGAACGCCTGTACGAACGATTCGACGGTAACGGCGGTACCACCGGCGAGTTCCGCGAGACTGGCGGTTTTCGCCGGATCGACCGCCGGCGGGTAACCGTCCTCGCCGCTGTCTTCCCTAGCGATGCTGTAAAACCGGCACGCTGCATCCGCAAGCGCTCTTCCTTCGCCTGCGACGACGACAAACGCCTGCACCGTACTGGCGCGCAGCGCACGCCGCTGGGCTAGTCCAGCGTATTTGCGGCCGGCGGCCGACAGATCGAACTCACCGGGACAATACGCGCCGGCGATTTCGCCGACGTCCGTCGCCAGGCCGCACGCTTCTGCCGCCGCTTCAGCGATCCAGCCAGCCAATCGCCGGAAATCTTCGCGGTGTGCAAAACGCCCGTCCGGATTCGGCAACAGCAGCGCGACGTTGACGACACCGTCGTCCAGCGGTACGAGCGCGCCGCCGGAATGCCGGACGGCGATCGACCATCCTTCCCGTTCGAACCAGCGCATCGCCTTCGGAGCACCCGGCAGCCGGGCGTCGCGCAGGCCGAGAACGAGCGCGCGGCGATGGCGCCACAGATGTACGCCGGCCGGCAGTCGACCATACCCGATTTCACCGAGCAACCACTCCTCGTATGCGAACGGTTCCAGCGCATCGCCGGACGACGGTTCGCCGGATCGATCCCAGATTTGGAACGACTTCATCCGTTTCCCCCCGGTTTTATGTCGATCCGGCCGACCGACCGGGCGAACCCGACGTCCGCCCGCCCGCATCCGGCGACGGGCCGTCCCCATCTGTTTCCGCACGCTCGTACACGAGAAACTCGTACCGATACGGATTGCGCTCGTCCGTCACGCCGGGGCGCTGCGACACGAGCCGCCATCGCGACCAATCGACGTCCGGAAAATACGCGTCGCCCTCGAACTCGTGATCGATGCGCGTGATGTACAGCCGCTTCGTCCACGGCAACAGCAGCCGGTAAATCTGCGCTCCGCCGATGACGAACGCCTCGCCTTCGTCGTCAAGCCGGACGAACAGCTCGTCGACCGACCGCACCGCTTCGCACCCTTGCGGCGGACAAAACGCGGGATCGCGCGTCAGCACGAGATTGCGGCGACCGGCAAGCGGCCTGCCGATCGACTCCCATGTCCGACGACCCATCACAACCGCATGTCCCATCGTCGTCTCGCGGAAATGGCGCAGATCGGCCGGCAATCGCCACGGCAGGCCGCCCTTGTCGCCGATGACGCCGTTATGCGCCATCGCCACGATCGCGGACAAAAACGGCGGGCGATTCATACCGCGACCTCCGCGCGGATCGGCGGATGCGGATCGTATCCTTCCAGAATAAAATCTTCATAGCGGAAATCGAACAAATTCCGAACTTCCGGGTTGAGCCGCATTTTCGGCAGCGGTCTCGGTTCGCGGGACAGCTGCAGTTTCACCTGCTCGAGATGATTCAGGTAAATGTGCGCGTCGCCGAACGTATGGATGAACTCCCCGGGCTCAAGCCCCGTCACGTGGGCGATCATCATCGTCAACAGCGAATACGAAGCGATATTGAACGGCACGCCGAGAAACATGTCCGCGCTGCGCTGGTACAGCTGACACGACAACCGCCCGTTCGCCACATAAAACTGAAACAGGCAGTGGCAAGGAGCAAGCGCCATCTTGTCGAGATCGGCGACGTTCCAAGCGCTGACGACGAGGCGGCGGGAATCGGGGTTGCGGCGAATTTCTTCGACGACGTTCGAAATCTGGTCGATCGTCCGCCCGTCCGGCGCCGGCCACGAACGCCACTGATAGCCGTAAATCGGGCCGAGATCGCCGTTTTCGTCCGCCCATTCATCCCAAATCGTCACGCCGTTTTCCCGCAAATAGCGGACGTTCGTGTCGCCGCGCAAAAACCACAATAATTCATAAATGACCGATTTGACGTGTATCTTTTTCGTCGTCACGAGCGGAAACCCTTGCGACAGATCGAACCGGAGCTGCCGGCCGAACACGGAGATCGTGCCGACACCGGTCCGGTCCGATTTTCGCACGCCGTTTTCCAGAATGTCCCTGAGAAGGTCGAGATACTGCTTCATATCGATCGCCCCTTGGAGTCGATTTAGCCCGATTATAGCATGTTCGTTCCGACGCCAGTAGTCGTCGCGAACCCGTCGCGAACCGTTCAAACCTTGCATCCAGGATCACTCGCATGCTACAATAAAACCAGAAATCCCATTTTTCGCGAGGCGCTCGACCCGAAAAACGACTTCGTCTTTAAACGCATCTTCGGCAGCGAGGAAAACAAGGACGTCCTGCTGGCGTTCCTCAACCGCACGTTCGAGGACGCTGGCCGGCCGAGGCTAACCGAGATCGTCCTGCTCAATCCTTACACCGACAAGGACGCCCCCGACGACAAACAGTCCATCCTCGACATTTGCGCCCGTGCCGCCGACGGCACGCTCGTCAACGTCGAAATCCAGCTATTCAACCGGTACGACATCGAAAAGCGCACGCTGTTTTACTGGGCGAAGCTGTACACGAGCCAGCT